>CAMNLN010000229.1 GCA_946543025.1 uncultured Verrucomicrobiota bacterium | reverse complement strand
CCGTACTGCTGCGTGTACGTTCCGTCGTCGTTGTACACCGGGATTATCTTGATCGCGTGTGCCGCGCCGCCGTCGAAGACAATCGTCCCCACGTCTTTTTCGCCGATCTTGTAGCGCCATACATTCGGGGCATCTGTGCGCTCCCACTTCGCGGGATCCGCACCGTTTTCCGGCGAGGAATAGATGCGGGGCTTCGCGCCTTTCCCGTAGGCCGTGTAAGTGACGCCCTTCGACGCGCGGAATCCGCCGCGGTACACGCCGCCGCGCTCGAAGAGGGCAAACGAACCCGGCGCAAGATTCTCCTTCTCGAGCCGCGCCGTCGTGCGCCACGCCGTGGCAGGCGTCTTTCCGTCCGCCGCGTCGTCGCCCTTCCCGGAAAGATAGCGGCATTCCGCTCCGGCCTTCACCTCCATGTTCGGCGTCCCGCGTATTTCCGCGATCCGCTTCTCGAACACCGCCTTGATCCGCGCACGCGACGCATCGGGAAGGACGCACATTCCCTCTTTTGCGCATTCCCGCTCCAGTTCACGCGCAAGTCCCTCTCCAAAGACATACACCGCCTGTGCAAGAACGGCGAAAAACAAAATCACAATCTTTTTCATGCCTCTATTGTACCAAAAAGACGCGCAGGCGCAATGAAATGACATGTCAACTTTAAGCACCGACGTCATCTGCACGCCAGGATCAAAGACAGGGCGCGAAAAGGCACCCTTTATTCTGAAACTTGCGCCATACAACTTTGCAGAAAGTACGGCAGCCTCTCTATTGGCGACACTACTTCCACTGTCGCAGGGCCGATGTACGTCTTGCCGTCGTCCGCAAGCCATTTCCCGGGAGGCAGGACGACCTTGCGCGCAACCGCGCCCTCCTCCATCACCGGCGCGACGAGAAGGTCGCCTCCCATCATGAACTCGTCGAGGACTTCAGCATAGCCCCTGCCCTTTTCTCACATCACGGATTCCTGAGAACGAGAAGGACCCGCTCCTGCGGAGGAAGCTCTATTTCCACGCCATCTTCAAGATCGGCGTCCGTCCATACCTTCTTGCCGTCCTTTTGATACACCCTCTTGGATACCGGATTCTCCAGAACGAACCCCTGGATGCCGGGCAATAGGCCGCAAAGCCCAAGTCGCGCCCGCCGCGCGGACGTCTCCCCCATGGCCGCGCAGCAGACGAGTTTGAAGCCCCCTCTGTCGACAATCTGCACGTCGGCGGCTAAAATCGGGCCGCGTCCATCAACTGGGGTCAGCACGCAATAGCGCGTGACGTTCGCCGCAACAAGACGCTCGACGGCAGCAGCCGCATTGTTCACGCGAACAAAGCCGGGATCTTCCGGCAGCGGCTTCATGTATTCGTCGAATCGGAATGCCTCTTCATCTGCGAGCACAAGCCCGCCGCGCTCCTGGAACCTCCGGGCTGCGTCAATCACGTTCGTCGCGCAGCATGCCGCAGCCGGGAACACAAGCGCCTGCACTTCCGGACCGAGGCTCGACACATCCTCGTCGAACACCACCCGGCACGGAAAGTTCGCGTGAAGAAGCGCTGCGTACCAATCAGAGACGCCGGGCCTTCCCTTCAGGGACGGAAGCGAATCGCGCTGTATGCTTGTCGCCTTCGAGTAGAAGACTGCGACGGTCGCGGGCTTGGTCCGCGGGAAAGGGAGAACCTTGTCCTTGAAGGGCGCGAGCTCGTCCATGAACATACTGAACGCGCAAAGATCCTCCGGCCTCACGTTGTAGGGGTTAAGAAGCGACGACGACTTGTAGGAGGGATTGACGACGTTGGCGTATGCCTTCTCGGGGGTGTTCGCCTCCCAGTAGCGCTTGTCCCACACGTAAAAGAAGCTTCCGGAAACGCCATGCATGACTTCGAGCCAGAGCGAGGTTATGTAATCGGTCCGTCGCGATGGAACGCGCTTGCCGTTCTCGAAGCGCGTGCAGTAGTGTTCGTTGTTCACTACCGGCTTGCGCCCTTTCGCGAGCGCCTGATAGAAGTCGCAGTTGAAGAAATGCCGCGAGCCCTTCGTCGCAACTACCGCCTCCATCTCGCTCTTCGCCCTGTAGTCTGTGCCGAAACCGTAGCGCCACCCGCCCTCGACGGCAAGCGCGTCAAGCGTGTCCGCAACGTCACGGTAGTCTATGCCGCGGTGCTCGGACGGAGTGCCGGACTCCTGTTCCGTGAAATAGACGTTCCCGCGCCTGTCAACCGACCTGATCGTCTCAATGCCGCGCTGCAGCAGTCCGCAATAGGACTTTGACGAAAACCTGCACCAGTCGTACCAAACGCCCGGAAACTGCTTCAAGTCAACCTGGCATGCCACGTCATCAAAAGCATCGAAGCATGTTCCCCACTTTTCGTTCGCCGCCGCGATTGAGCCGTAGCGCGCTTTCATCGCACGCGCAAACTCCTGCACGTTCGAACGACACATGTCGTTCCACGACGATTCGTTGAAAAGCTCGTAGAGGAACACGTTGCACCCATTTCTCATCGCCGCGCGTGCACCTCCGAGGAAATAGTCGCGGTAGTACCGCCACCCCTCGGGGACATGCGGGCAGAACGGAACGAACGCATGCCACGCGCTGCCAGACTTGCGCTGGTCCAGAAGCGACTGCGCCTCTTTCGGATATCTTTTGTCGTACCCGAACGCAAAGTCGAGCACCATCGGCATGTCGCCAAACCGCTTGAAGAAACGCGCAATGTCCGCATCATCGCTCTTCCAGTCCTTGCGCGAAGGCTTGCTCTCCCGGGGCAGGGGGAAACCCCTCACGACGGCGCCGATCTGAGAATGGGCCGCCGATATCTGCGACGAATTAAAACCCATCTCCCGGAACAGCTCCGCGCCGGGCGGAGTCGTGTACGCCGGATGGTCTATTCCGAGCGGATTTGCATTCGGCCCCCATTGCCTGTCCGAGTTGTAGAGCCATACGCCCATGTAGAACTCGGGATGGTCGCCGATATACCACGTCCCGTTCTCGATCTTCGGGCGCGCCCTCCCGTCCTCATCCGCCGGAGGCTGTTCGCGCCATCCGCTCCTGTAGGCGGACTCCTCTGGCGTGTCTTCCGGCTCCGGCAATGAAAAGTTCCATCCAGCATCGGCGGACGGCGGAAGCAGCGTGGGCTCTGGATGGTCACCCCGGTCGGTGGAAACAACAACATCATCGACATATATTTCACCGGTGTTTCCATAGCCGTTCGCGCAGTTGAATACAAGCCGCGCGGACTTCGTCTCGTCCGGCATTTTAGCCACCGCATGTACGCAGACCCAATCGGATGCAGCTGTCGTTCCGACTCCGTTGCGGACATATACCGACTTGCCGTCGGAGCCATTGGCGTAAAGCGCAATGCCGACCGACCGTGGGTCCGACGCGGACACCTGCTTGATCCAGGCCGAGGCGCGCACGACCTTCCCTCCCATCGACTTCGCCTCGTCCCGGGTGAACTGATACCACATCGTATGGTTGAGGTTGCCCTTGTTTGCATCCTTTAGGTGGAGGCTCGCGCGTCCGTCATGGAACTCAGCCTGAGAAAGTTCGCAGACCGCGAAGCCGTTCGTCCCTTGCTGCGAAAAGCCCCATCGCCAGTCTTCGCCGGCAGGGCAGTCTCTCGAATCGTTCCACTTTTCGAAATCGAAAACTGCAACGGGCCGCCCGACTGCAGCGCCAAAGGCCAAGCACATCGCAAGCGCGCAAATGAGAATCTTTGTCGTACTGCAGCAAATCATATCAGCGAACAAAAATCGCCAAGCCAGACTTCTTTACGACCATCCACAAACCGGCATCCGTCTTGTCAAGCTCGACGATATACCCGCCCCACCTGCCGGCCCGCTCGACAGTCCAATCAGCAAATGCGTCGGCTCCAGTCGCATCGGCGGAGTTGACCACCGCGTTTCCCGTGATGACCGGATAGCGTCCGGGGATGATCGAAGCACCGGCGGCGGTGGTCGCGTTGGAAACCACGACCGTGCCGGATGCAGGCACGGACAGGATCGCGTCCGTTTCGCACCGCGCGTAGTCGATTTCATCCGGGTCGGCGGTGCCGAAGTCGAGCGGCATCACCCAGCGCGTGTCGGTAACGATATTGGTCGTGGTCGCGGCGAGATTGGGATGGACTTTGATTGACCGCGGCAAATTCCACGGGCTATACCCAGTGATGAGAATCGGCTGGTGCTCATGCTCGTAGGATTCGGCACCAGACATGTCGAGTGTGCCACGGTTGACGGTGTTCGACTCCCCCGTGTAGTCAAAGGATGGCGCGGTGCTACGGTAATTCCCAGTAAAACGCCCTGTGAACTTAAGGTTCACATTCGGTGATGGATAGAATTTTGGGGAGCGGTCCGCGTGGCCTTGGGCATTTTTCCCGAGATGGACGATTTCAAAATTGCCAAAACCCTGGTCGAAGGCCGGCTCGTTGCCAAAGGTATAGGAACCGTTCGAACAGGCCACCAGGTGAACCGCTCCGTGTCTAACGATGTTAGAGACGCATATAGTATTGTTTGAGCATGTAGAGAGGATCACGCCCCAACGTCGGTAGTGGAAATGCCCAGATTCGTCCGGTTCAAGCAGCCCACCCAGCTCGTTTTGGTTGAAGTTGCCCACGACCAGCGTGCAGGGCGTGGGCGAAGCCGGAGTGTAGATCAACTGCTGAGGGGCACCGTGCGTCTCGTTCGACTTGTCGTTTCCCCAATCTTTTCCCTCAAGAGTGCCAATCCTTGCTTCCGCAGCGGGAGAATTGACGAAGACACGCTGGTTGCGCTGTGAATCTCGCAGACGAATCGTGCCGTCGTAGGCCAATGCCCCGTTGAACGTGACGGTACGGCTGAATCCCGACAGCTGCATATATCCGGAATCCCCGCCCGTCATGGCATTGTTGAAGACGACGTTCCCCTTTGCGGCGCCAACATTGTTCGTTCCGTTGAGCTCAATCGGCGCGTCAATAACGCCACTGTTTGCCAGGCTTCCGAACGACGCGGTCGTTCCGTCCACGGTCACCACGCATGGAGCAAAGAGATAAGTCATGCCCGCAGGAACCGTGAACCCGGAACCGAACACGGCGGCGTCCGTGACGAGAAGGTGGGTGCAGCCTGAAAAGTCTAAGGTGCATCCTTCGGGGAGGGATGAGAGCGCAACGCCTCCGACTAATTTCACCGTGGAGCCAGACGGGACTTTGATTTCGTCCCAGACTGGAAAGGCAATTCCCGCCGCGAGATTGTTGTCCCAGAAGTTCTGGGACACATAACTCGCATTACCGAACACATACGCGCCGTCTCCGTCCTGCGCCGGGAGAGCTGTCACGGCGACGCCGTTGTTGATGGCCGCAAGGGCGCTTGCCGCATGCGCCATGCACAATGCTATTAATCTTAACTTTGACCTCATCCAGCCCCTCCATCTTAAGGTTGATTCACGTTGTACGGCGTTATTATAGCAAAAGCGAAGTCCCAAATGGCGAAATGACATATCAACTTTAACCACACTCGACAAAGCACATAAATCTCGCCATCGCACAGGACGATCGGCATGTTGTCATTCTTGCGGCGGGCGGGAACCCGATCGGCTCGCTTACGCTCGGCTTGGCTCGCTACGAAAAGCTAACCCCGCTTGCGCGGCGGGCACCGCGGTCTCAAGCTATGCAAACGACCGCAATATATGGTATCCTATTGCGGTAGACAATAACTGGCACGTATGAGGGGAATGCATGAAACACGACACAGAGGCAATAATCGACCTTGTCCGCGAATGCGGCCAGCTCGTCAAGGACGCCGACCGGCGC
>CAMNLN010000228.1 GCA_946543025.1 uncultured Verrucomicrobiota bacterium | reverse complement strand
TCACGCGCCGCGCGCCGCGTTGCGCGCGACGAGCGCCGCACGGTAGGCCGCGAGGTCGACGGGCTTCTGCGCGACGCCCGTCTTGACGGCCGCCTCGGCGACCGCGTAGCTGACCTCGACGAACAGCCGCCGGTCGAACGGCTTGGGGATGATGTAGCCCGTACCGAACGCCAGCTTCTCGTTCGGGTAGAGCGCCTGCACCTCCGGCGGGACCGGCTGGCGCGCGAGGGCCGCGAGCGCGTATGCCGCCGCCACCTTCATTTCCTTGTTGATCGTCCGCGCCCGTACGTCGAGCGCGCCGCGGAAAAGATAGGGAAAGCCCAGCACGTTGTTGATCTGGTTCGGGTAGTCGCTACGGCCCGTCACCATCACGTAGGGGCGGTCGCCCATCGCGGCCGCCACGGCGGCGGGGTCGATCTCCGGGTCCGGGTTCGCCATCGCGAAGATGGCGGGGAACGCGCCCATCGCCTTCACGTCGTCGCCAGTCAGGACGTTCGCCGCCGAGACGCCGATGAAAACGTCCGCGCCGCGGAGCGCCTCCTTGAGCGTCTTCGCGTCCGTCGCCACCGCGTGGCGGGCCTTGTAGGGGTTGAGGTCGGCGCGGGCCGTGGAGATGACGCCCTTCGAGTCGCACATCGTCACGTCCGCGACGCCGGCGGCCTTGCACATCTCGCAGATCCGGATGCCGGCCGCGCCCGCGCCGTTCATCACGACCTTGAGTTCGGCGAGCTTCTTGCCGGCGAGCGCGGCATAGTTCATCACGCCGGAGAGGGCGATGACGGCGGTGCCCCACTGGTCGTCGTGGAAGACGGGGATGTCAAGCATGGCGTCGAGCCTGTCCTCGATCTCGAAGCAGGCGGGCGCGGCGATGTCCTCCAGGTTCACGCCGCCGTACTGCGGCGCGAGCGCCGCCACGGCGTCGATCACGCGCTGCGGGTCGGTCTTGCCGACGTCCTGCCCGCCCTGACGGCAACGCGCGAGCGGCACGGGCCAGGCGTCCACGTCGCCGAACGCCTTGAAGAGGACGGCCTTCCCCTCCATCACCGGGATGGATGCGGCGGCACCGAGGTCGCCGAGGCCGAGGATGGCCGTGCCGTCTGAAACGACCGCCACGAGGTTGGACTTCGCCGTGCAGTCGAACGCGGCCGCCGGGCGCGCGGCGATCTCCTTCACCGCGAGCGCCACGCCGGGCGTGTAGGCGAGACAAAGGTCTTCCTTCGTCTTGAGAGGCTTGGGCAGATGGACGGCAACCTTGCCGCCCTGATGAAACTTCAGAACTTCTTCACGAGAGAACGTCGCCATTGTCTTATTTTCCTTCAAACGGTTTCTCCGCGAACGTCCACTCCACGACAGGAATGTTGCAGGCGGAAAGAATGCGATGCGCGGCGGCGCGGCGCGCGGGCGTCATCTTGCAGGCGATCACCACAAGGTCGGCCTTGAGCCGAGGAAGAATCGCAGGAGCCTGCTCGAGCGTGCCGAATATCCTGATGCCGCCGATGTACTGGTTGCGCAGGAGCATGTCGTCGTCGAGAAGCCCCACGATCACGCGCCGGTTAGCGTCGTTGCCGACAGAACGGACGAGCTCTCGACGAAAGGCCCGGTAACGGAGGCCGGCGCCGTAGACGACCGTTCGGACGGATCCTGAAGCATCGGAAAGATGCCCGCTGTCCAACGCATAGAAGAAGTCGCGCACGACGGCGCGCAGGACGCGCGTCGCGACGAGGGCGAGGATCGCCAGGGCCACGTAGAGGCACGAAAACATGAAGAGGTTCGAATGGGGCAGTTGCGCGAACTCGATGGTCGCCACCGCCAGACCGGTTCCGATGACGACCGCCATCACCAGACGCACGTAGTTCGAAAGCTGCGCGCGGCTCCAGACCGTCTGATATGCGCGGAAAAACACGAGGCAGAGGAATACGGGAATCGTATGGATCGCAAGCCCGCGGCGAAGCGCCGCCTCTGTCAACGGGATGGACATCGTCAACGCAGACAAAATCCATACGCCGACCAGCACGAGGATGTCCAGCACCAGCCGGGCCGGCACGCGCAGCATCTGGCGGCGACGCAACACGCCCGAATGCTTCTCACGCGCGACGGCGTTCAGCAGCCGTCCGGTGTCCCACAACTCGATGCGGCGCATGTCGCGAAAGAGCACCGTGGCGGCGACGATGAAACCGACGATGTAGAGCGCGACCGCCCGCCCCTTCAGCGCCAGCCCGCCCAGCCCGATCGCGACGAAGAGGAAGGCGAGTCCATAGAGAACGAGCGCCGCACGACGCTGGGAGACGAACTGGCGGAGAATGCGGTGGTGGAGGTGATCCGTGTCGGCCGCCATCACGTGCGTGTTGCCGGCCTCCGCGCCCGACATCTGCCTCAAGAGCGCGCGCACGACGCGCCGGAGGATCGCCAGAGCCGTATCGAAGATCGGAACGCCCATCGCAAGGATCGGCACACCCAGGCTGACGAAGAGCGAGTTCGACCCGCCCGCCGCCAACGGCATCGTCGCCAGCGAGAAACCGAGGAACATCGAGCCGGTGTCGCCGAGAAAGACCGAGGCGGGATTGAAATTGTAGCGCAGGAAACCAAGGCACGCGCCGAGAAACGCGAAGTAGACGAGCGTGTTCTCCGGCTGTCCGCTGAAAAACAGCGCACCGGCCATGCCGACGGCGGCAATGCTCGCAAGGCCCGTCGCAAGGCCGTCCAGCCCATCGATGAGGTTGAATGCGTTGATCGCCCCCACGATCCAAAAGACGGTAAACGGGCAATCGAGCCACATCGGCAGCATCGGATAGTGGGCCGCAAACGACACGTGGGCCCAGAACCAGGCGCCCAGCGCGACGGCCACCTGCCCGCCGAGCTTGACGAACGGCGGCAGGGAGAACTTGTCGTCCGCCAGCCCCAGAAGGCACAGCGCGGCCGAAAGCGCCATCAGGCGGTGGAGCGTGCTGACGGACGGCACGAGAAAAAGATCGAGCATGTCGCCGCCGACGTAGAACGTCGCCGCCAGCGCAAAAAAGATCGCCAGTCCGCCGCCGCGCGGAATCGGCGTCTTGTTGATGCGCCGGGCCGACGGACGGTCCACCATGCCCAGTCGGACGGCCAACGCGCGACAGATCGGCGTCAGCATCAGGGACAGCCACAACGCGCAGACGAACAGACCCCAGTACGGAGCCGTCTTCGCAAGGAAGGCGAACAGGTTCGTCCAGAAACCGCTCATGGCAACGCCTCCGAAAGGTTTGCCAAGAAGCCCTCCAGAATCAGCCGGTCTGAATCATGCCGAAGGTCGAAACCAAGGGCGTCAAGAGGAACGGAGGCATTCACCGTCACCATCACCCACCGATCGATCCGATTATGAACAGAGCGATCCCACGTGTCGACGAGGATGCGTCGCGTGTGGGAAGCCGTCCGGACGCCCGCCTGGTTGAAGAAGGTGTACGCGAGTACGCTCGGCGGCGCGCCGACGCCAGTCAGGTGAATGGCGTGGAACGGGCGGTCGGCGACCGTGAACGTGCGCGGATCGCTCATGACGTAACCCTGCGCCGGCATGCAGAGTTCCGGACGATGGATCGAGCTTTTCGACGTTCCGCCGATGACAACTGAGACGAGAAACTGCACGCCATCCGCAGAACGCCGGTAGACGCGCTTGAGAATCCGCGTGTCCTTTGGAAGGATTGTAGACTCCCCAATCGAGGTTGTCAGCAGCTTACCGCCACAGACCGCACATGTCGTCTGCCCGTCCGACAGCGCGGACGAAAGCCACATGTGCGCGCACTGCTCGTTGCCGCAGTAGAAGACATCTTCGGCCATGTAACCGGGAAGCTTTTCAGGAAGAGAGACTTCCGGCGGCTCCATGATCATCGACACCGGCGTCGTCGCCTGAAACACGAACAACGGTGCCAGGACGATGACGGCGGCGACGGCGAGCCAGGTCCTTGCGGACTTCGTCTCGGTGCAGTCCTTGCGGTCGTCCGTTGCGTGAACGTCTTCCATGGAGAACCTCGAGTTTCGGGAAAAACGAGAACTCTGAGAGGTTTGGGCATTCCGAACGACAGGAGGTCCCTTATCGGCCGTGTCGTCCTTGATATCTCGCACGCACGCAAGATTCTTGAAGGCGCGCCCGTCATCTTCGTCTTTCATGCGCTTCTTGTCCTTGGTCCCGTGCGTCCCCGTCCAGCTGTCGGCGAAACGGGCGATGACCTCCCCGCAGGCCACCATGAGCGCAATTGCCACGATGAAGATGACATAGCCCGAATAGTCATGGTAGAACCCCATCGCGAAATCGGCCGAGGTCCAGGTCGCGCACAGGCAGATTGTCAGGATGCGTACGACATTCCCCAGCACCGCCAGCGGGATCGAGCAGGCAAAAAGGAGTATCCTGCGCAGCCATGTCGGTTGCGTATACCAAGAGTAGGCCGCCGTGAGCGCCATCAGCGCGAAGAGCGAGCGCAATCCAGAACAGGGTTCAGCTACGTCGATGTTAAAGGCGTGCGCGCCCTGCGCGATGATGGCCGTGCCCTTCTGCACGGCCGACACGCCGAATCCCTTAAGCACGGCAAGCGCCGTGCCGCTCGCCAGCAGACGCAAGTGGATCGTCACCGAATCAAGGAAGGTTGACAACGGAACGGTAAAGAGAAGGAAAATCGCCGGAAACACGCACAACTTCGCCGTACGCCAGCCGAAGAACGCCCACGGCAGGGCGATGCACAGCCCCACAAACCCTAACTGCTCCAGCCGCACCTGCAGACCGCGCGTGCCCAGCAGCGCCACGGCCATGCAGGGAAGACACGCGAGAAGTCCCAGGACGGAAGGCCGCCCAACCGATTCCATCAGCTCGCGTCTGGACGTCCACAGAACATAGAGCGAGAACACCGGCACCAGCCAACCGAACGACATGTCTTCGATCGGATCCATGAAGATATACCGCAACCGTCCGAACATGCCGCAAAAGCCATACAGCATGAAACCGACCGTCGTCAGGAACAGAACCGCGCGCTTTGACTGGAGAATATGCCTCATGGGAATTTTTATTTTATCAAAAAACGCCTCGGCAATAAACCCCCGACGGACATTCCGTCCCGAGGAGCATCTCGCCGGCCTCAACCGAACGGCAGGCGGGAAACGCCTGACGAATAATGTTTTCCGCCACGCGGCAAGACAGTCCGGGCGTGTGCGACGAGAACAGCACGAAGATCGGCGTCTCGGACAGCACGTCCCGCACAAGACCCAACGTCTCCTGCAAGTCTCGCTCGATCTTGTAGAGTTCGCCGTTCGCCCCGCGCCCGAACGTAGGCGGGTCAAGGATCACGGCGTCGTAACGCCGCCCGCGCCGGACCTCGCGCCGCAGGAACTTGTGCGCGTCGTCCGCAATCCAGCGGACGGGACGATCCTGCAAGCCGTTCAACGCGGCGTTCTCGCGGGCCCATTGCACCATTCCCTTCGCCGCGTCCAGATGGCATACCTCCGCTCCGCCTTGCGCCGCGGCGATCGTGCTGCCGCCAGAATAGGCGAACAGATTCAAGACACTGACGTTCCCACCTTTTCCATTCAGCTTTTCCACGCCTTCCTTCACCGTCTCGCGGATCCATTTCCACTGCTCTCGTTGCTCGGGGAAAATGCCCAGATGGCCGAAGTCCGTCCCGCCCAGCTTGAAGCGGATGCCGACGGTCTCGATCGTCCACTCCTTCGGCAGCGCGTTGCGCCCGTGCCAGCGATTGCCGTCCTCGCGGTCGAACGAGGCGGTGGCCGTCCGCCATGCCGTCGCGTCACGCGGCCGCCACATCGCCTGCGAGCAGGGCCGTACCAGGGTATAGGCGCCGAAACGCTCGAACTTGCGTCCGTCGCCCGAATCGATCAGCTCGTAATCGTCAGTCATGCCGGATTCAGTATACCATAT
>CAMNLN010000227.1 GCA_946543025.1 uncultured Verrucomicrobiota bacterium | reverse complement strand
GGCTTCACCGTGGCGTGCTACAACCGCACCGTCGAAAAGGTGGACGCCTTCGTCAATGGCCGCGCGAAAGGTAAGAACATCATCGGCTGCCATTCCATTCAGGAACTCGCCGACAATCTCGAAAAGCCGCGCAAGGTCTTCTGCATGGTCAAGGCCGGCGCGGCGGTGGACGCCATGATCGAGCAGCTCCTGGGTGTGCTCGAGCCGGGCGACATCATCATCGACGGCGGCAATTCGCACTTCCCGGACACGATCCGCCGCACGAAGTACGTGGAGTCGAAGGGGCTACTTTACGTCGGCACGGGCGTCTCCGGCGGCGAGGAAGGCGCGCTGAAGGGCCCGTCTATGATGCCCGGAGGGTCGCCCGCCGCGTGGCCGTACGTGAAGCCCATCTTCCAGGGCATCTGCGCGAAGGTGGAGGACGGCTCTCCCTGCTGCGACTGGGTGGGCGAGAACGGGGCCGGACACTTCGTCAAGATGGTCCACAACGGCATCGAGTACGGCGACATGCAGCTCATCTGCGAGAGCTACCAGCTCATGCGCGACCTGCTCGGCATGTCCGACGACGAGATGCACGAGGTGTTCAAGCAGTGGAACACCACGGAGCTCGACAGCTACCTCATCGAGATTACGCGCGACATCCTCGCGTACAAGGACACCGACGGCTCCGCGCTCGTGGAGAACATCCTCGACACGGCGGGGCAGAAGGGTACGGGCAAGTGGACGGGCATCGCCGCGCTCGACGAAGGCGTGCCGCTCACGCTCATCGGCGAGGCTGTGTTCGCGCGCTGTCTCTCCGCGATGAAGGCCGAGCGCGTGGAGGCCGCCAAGGCCTTCAACCGCACGGTCCCCGCGTTCGCGGGCGACAAGGCCGCGTTCGTCGAGGCCATCCGCCAGGCGCTCTTCGCCTCGAAGATCATCTCCTACGCGCAGGGCTACACGCTCATGCGTACCGCCGCGAAGACGTACGGCTGGAACCTCAACTACGGCGGCATCGCGCTCATGTGGCGCGGCGGCTGCATCATCCGCAGCGTGTTCCTCGGCAAGATCAAGGAGGCGTATGACAAGAATCCCGAGCTGACGAACCTCCTGCTCGACCCGTACTTCAAGGCGACGATCGAGAAGCTCGTGCCCGCGTGGCGCCAGGTGGCCGCGGCGGCCGTCTCGTACGGCATCCCCGCCCCGGCGATGACCTCCGCGCTGGCGTACTTCGACGGCTACACCACGGCGCGCCTCCCCGCGAATCTTCTGCAGGCCCAACGCGACTACTTCGGCGCGCACACGTACGAGCGGCTCGACTCGCCCCGCGGCCAGTTCTTCCACACGAACTGGACCGGCCACGGCGGCAATACCTCCGCCGCCACGTACAACGCCTAGAGGGTGCGCCGCGCGTCGCGGATTCGACAGGTGATTTTCATCGTGTGCGGAACGCGGAAGGTGAGATGCCGTGTTTCTTGCGAAATGCGGCAGCGCGAGGCTCGACGTTTGTGCAGGACAAGGAACCGTGGACATGAAACGGACGGCAACGGAGACGACGATGCGAAAAGAATGGCAGATGATAGCGTTGTGCGGCGCATGCCTCGCGGGCATGGACGCGGCGGCGGCGCTCAAGTACGAGCCGGGCGGCTACGCGCAGGACGGCCTCGTGGCGCACTTCGACGGCATCCGCAACGCGGGCGCGGGCAAGGCGCACGACGCCCTTGCGACGACATGGGTCGACCTGAGCCCGAACCAAAACGACGCCACGCTCATGCGCGACGGGGCCGACGCCAGCCGCTGGCGCGCGGACGGCTTCCGGTTCGAGGGCAAGTCGTTCTTCGAGCTGATGAAGACCATTACGCTCGCCGACACCGTCACCATCCAGGTGGTCTGCAACGTGGACACGAACGAGCTCAAGGCTACATGGCCTCAGCTTGTGGGCGCGGGAGATGGCGACAACTGCAACATCTACTGGGCCAACGGATACAATCCGCCCCGGCTCGTCTTCAAGAACGCGGGCGGCGGCCATACGCATAGCACGAGCCTTGTGTGGGAAGGCCAGTACGCGACGGCCATCCGCGACGGCAACCAGAAGCGGCTCTTCCAGACGGGCGACGGGAGCAGCGCGGTGACGGCGAACGGCGCGCAGGCTAACATCGGCACGCAGACCTGGCGGGTCGGCGCCGCAGGGCAGTTGTCCGCCCGTAACAGCAACCGTCTCGTCGGGACGATCCAGGCATTGCGCATCTACAACCGCGCGCTGACGGAGACGGAGCTGGAGGCGAATCGCGCGATCGACGACGCGCGCTTCAAGACGGGCATTCCCGTCACGAACGCGGTGGTGGCCACGTCCGTGCGCGGCGTGGAGGGGACGGAGCCGAGCGGCGTCTACGCCGTGGACGGCTCGCATACGTTCACCGCGCCTGCCTCCGTCACGATTGGTTCCGATACCTACGTCTGCGCGGGCTACACGTTGGAGGAGTGGGATGGTTCCGCCTGGGGAGTGCCGGTCCTGCACGGCGGCGTCCTCGCCGCCGAAATCGCCGAAAACTCGTCCAAGGTGCGCCTCACCTGGCAATGGACTCACACGGCCGGTCCTGGCATGATCGACGTGGATGCCTACGCCTCGGACGGGCTTGAGATGTTCTTCGACGGCTGCCGCAACGCCGGCCGTGCCGCGCCGCACGACCCCGCCGCCACCGCATGGGCGAATCTGGCCACCACCGGAAACAATGCGCCGCTCACCGTCAACGACGCGGAAAGCAAGTGGCTGGAGACGGGCTACTTTTTCGGCGGCGGCACATACGGCCAGCTGGCCGCCCAGCAGTATCTCGGCTCCAACTACACGGTTCAGATCGCCTGCGATGTGGATCCCCGCGAACAGTTTGCCATTCGTGCGGCGAACGGAAAGGCGCTCAGGTGGCCGCATCTCTTCGGCGCGGGTTCCAGCGACTGCTGTAACTTCTACTACCATTTGGAATGGTACAACGACGGGCGCGTAGACGTGCCACTGTGCTTCAAGGACGTGACGGGCGGGCGCCCCAATCTGTTCTCGTGGGAAGGCCGCTATGTGACGGGTGTCCGTGACGGGCGTGCCTACCGGTCGGTACAGGGAAATACGCTGACGGGCGGCGCGACGGTCACGGTCGCAGAGGAAAAGGGCGCCATGCCCGTCGGCATGCAGACATGGTACATCGCGACAGCGGAAGGCGGTGGCGGCGGCAAGACGGCGCGTCTCCTGACGGGCACGATCCACGCGATCCGCGTGTACGGGCGTGTGCTGACGGACGCGGAGCTGGTGACGAACCGCGAACTGGACGAGGCGCGTTTCTGGGGACGTCCGACCACGAACGGCATGGTAATCGTGGCCTCGCGCGTGGCGGGCCTCGCGGGCAACGAGCCGAACGGCGCGTACCGGCCCGCCGCATACACGTTTACCGCGCCGACTGCCACCTTCACGGTCGGTGGCAAGGACTATCAGCTGGACGGTTACGTGGTGGAGACGTGGGATCCCTACGCGCAGTCCTGGCGCACCGACGTGACGGGGACGGGGAACTCGTGGACCTCGCCCGCCGGAACGGACTGGGCGAGCCGCCGCCTGACGTGGAAGTGGAAGGTCATACGCGGGCTCAAGACGTACGGCACGGGCGACTACGTGCAGGAGGGACTGGTCCTGCACCTCGACGGTATCCGCAACAAGGGCGCGGACCGTCCACACGACGGAGGCCTGATCTCCTGGCGCGACCTGAGCTGGCGCCGGGGCCGCGCGAACATCATCGAGCGCATGCCGTGCGAGAGCGAATGGCTTGACAACGGCTACTACTTCGCCGGCTCCAACTACGTCCAGACGGCCGAGTCTTTCTCGATCGGTACGAACCTGACGGCGGAAGTGCTGTGCGAGATTGACAATACGGTGCAAGAAGCCAATTACCCCACCTATTTTTCCGGTTACCCAAACGACGCGTTCGTGGTCTTCACGCGCAGTACGGCAAGGACAACGCTCGAATGGAAGCAGGACGAGTTTGCCGGCGGGACACGTCCGAAAGCGACGAACTGGAAGGGGCGGAATTTCTCGGCCGTCCTCGGCGACGCCGCATCCATCCTCTACGAGGACGGCGCGGCCAATGTTACGCAGGCACGTGCCAAGATCGTCAGGTTCAATCCTACGCAATGGCGGTTGATGGACAACGCCTGCGACTGGTCGGGAAACAACAAGGAAAACCCCGTCTACAAACACCACGCCATCGGTACGATCCATGCGGCGCGCCTCTACAACCGCGCGCTGACGGCGGCCGAGGTGGCGTGGAACCATAAGGTGGACGCAGCCCGCTACGACGGCATGCCGCCCGTGACGAACGTGGTGGTGGCGGCCGGCAAGTACGAGGCTTCCGTCGAAAAGCCGGGCGTGTACGAGGTCGAGGGCACCTGGACGTTTTCGGCCACGAACGCCGTCGTGGACGGCAAGGCGCGGCAGGTGACGGGTTACTTGCTCGAGACGTGGTCGGATGGCACATGGAGCGCGCCGACGGCATGCGACGGCGCGTCGTGCACCTACACTGTCGGCACGTCTCCCGCCAAAGTCCGCCTCACGTGGCTCTGGCAGGCGGACGGCATTTGCGTCATCATCAGGTAGCCGCCGAGAGGGCACTTGACAGGTAACAATATATGAGGTTCATCGTGTATAGGCGGATGATTGTGACGATTGGGAAATTCATCGCGGCGGAAATGGCGCTCTGTGCCATGGCCTGTCTGGCGGAGCAATCTGCGCAGGCGGACGACGGCTGGGAAGCGAAGCGCGCCGCGCTCAAGAACCGTCCGCGGCCGCTGATCCTCAATTCCGACGGCAACGAGGTCGTCTACTGGAAGACCAACCTGCCGGTCACGGTGGGGAACTTCACCGCGCAGCGGCTCCAGACATACCGCGGCAGCCAGGTCTCGACCGTCGCGTACTGTCCGTGGAGCTCCGGCTTCGGCCTGATGACGACCACGCGGGCGGGCGAATTCCTCGACATGCCGCGTTGCATCCCCGAGCTGCAGCCCGCCTGTCACAACGCCGCGCCGCTCCTGAAGGCGATGGGGCTCGACTGCCTCGACCTGACGGTCGACTACTGCCGCACGAACGGCATGGAGGTGTTCGTGTCGATCCGGATGAACGACACGCACGACGTCAGCTACTTCATCCCCGGCACGAATCCGCCGCGCAGCTATCTCTTCCCGAAATGGAAGGACGCGCATCCGGACTGCCTGTTCGGCAGCTATTCGAACAAGCCGCCGTTCTGCGCCTGGTCGGCGGTCGACTTCGAGAACCCGACGACGCGCGCCTACATGAAGGAATTCGTGAAGGACTTCGTGGAGAACTACGACGTGGACGGCATCGAGTACGACTTCTTCCGGCACGGACAGCTGTTCAAGACCGTCGGCTGGGGCGCGTACGCGACCGAGGCGCAGCTGAAGCTCATGACCGACTTCATGCTGGAGCTGCGGGCGATCACCGAGGCCGCCGGACGGCAGAAGGGCCGGCCGATCCTCGTCCTCGTCCGCACCTCCGACTCGCTCGCCTACGCGAAGGCGCAGGGCATCGACGTGGAGGCATGGCTCCGCCGCGGGGTGATGGACATCTGGTCGGTCTCCGACTACTTCCAGCTCGATTATCTCAGGCCGAACGCGGAACTCGCGCACAAGTACGGCGTGAAGTTCAATTCCGCCCTCGCCGAGTCGCGCGTGCCAGGGGCCTTCCAGCGGCTGAAGACGTCCAACAAGCGCTTCGCCCAGGCGACCATGCTGCCCGGCCGCAACACGATCGCGAGCTACGCGGCGGAATATGCGGCGGCGATGGCCGCAGGGTGCGACGGCATCTCGTCCTTCAACCTGAGCTGCACGGGCGGCATCAACAAGCGCGGTCTCCTCGACGTCGATCCGCGTCGGACGAAAGACCTCGACAA
>CAMNLN010000226.1 GCA_946543025.1 uncultured Verrucomicrobiota bacterium | reverse complement strand
CCTTCACGAACTTCATCGCGCCGTCCATCGCGCCGTAGAGCTGGCTTTCCTTGGCAAGCTCGTTTCGGCGCTGCTTGGCCGTCTCCTGGTCGATCGCGCCGGCGCGCATGTCGGCGTCGATGGACATCTGCTTGCCGGGCATGGCGTCCAGGGTGAAGCGCGCCGCCACTTCGGAGACGCGCTCCGCGCCCTTGGCGATCACGACGAACTGCACGATGGTGATGATGAGAAAGATGACGGCACCCACCACGAAGTTGCCGCCCACCACGAAGTTGCCGAACGTGTAGATGATCTCGCCCGCGTCGGCCTTCAGGAGGATGAGGCGCGTGGTGGTCACGTTCAGCGCCAGGCGGAAGAGCGTGGTGAAGAGGAGCATCGACGGGAACGTGGAGAACGCGAGCGCGCGCGGCAGGTAGAGCGAGAGCATCAGCATCACCGTCGAGATCATGATGTTCGTCGCGATCAGCAGGTCCACCATCGGGGTGGGCAGCGGGATGATCAGGAGGCCGATGATGCAAACCACCAGAACGGCGAGCACGAGGTCGCCGAACCGGCTGAATACGTTCGAGAAGTTGACGAGTTTGCTTGCCATCAGGTCTCCAGAAGCGAAGCGCGATAGTGTTCGAAGAGGTCGGTGTCGGCGAGCAGCGTCTCGATCTCGCGCGCCGCGCGGTCGGCCGCCGCCGTGCCGCGTCCGCGCAGCGTGCGCGCCGCGCCGCGCGCCGTCCGGTTGAAGCCGCCTGGCGTACGAAGCATGGCCGAGTTGCCGGCCACGAGCGCGCGCATGATCTCGCCTCCCACGGACCTGTCGGGCGGGAAAATCGAGTCGAGCGCCTGCGTCACCGTGGTCGATCCGGGCAGGAGCGACTTCTGCGGCTGGCCGGCGGCGGGCGAATCCATCACCTCGGCATAGCCGGCCTGGCCGATACCGGTGTCGAACCGCAGGGGTTCGGTCGTGCGCGAGACGCCCAAGCTCATGCGGCACCTCCGAATTCCTGCCCGATCCGCCAGAGGACGGAAAAGACCGAGTTGAGCGCGGGCAGCGTGACCTCACGGTCGGCCAGCCGCGCGGCGAAGACGGCGCGACCCGTCTTCGTGAGATAACCGGCCCTCAGCTTGAAGCCGTAGCGGGCCTCGGGATGGGCGTAGGCCAGCAGACGCGTCGCCGTCGCCGGGTCGAGGCGCACGGGCAGCGTCAAGGCCACCACAAGCGAATCGAAGGCGTACTCGAGGCGCAACGCCGCCCCGTTCTCGAACGTGATGGCCGCCACGCCGCGCGCGTTGAGAGCAAGGCCGGAAAGCCCAGCCGCCTGGCCGAACTCGCGCACCACCGCCTCTATCCACGTCGGCGCCGTCATGCCGCGCCCTCCCCTTCTTCCTCCTCGTTCTCCCGCTCGACGAGCAGATCAAGGTGTTCCTGGGCGGCGTCTACCAGCCGTTGGCGGTCGCCCTCCTTCGCGAAGAGACGCGGCGAGAGCAGCCGGAAGAGACGCGTCAGTTCGCGCGTAAAATCCATCTGCGCCATCAGCTTCACAAGCCCGCAGTCGCCCACGAACGCGGCGATCGCGTTCGCCGCGATGAACGCCTGCTCCGTGAAGTCCACCACGCGCCCCGTCAGCTGCTCGCCGTTCAGAAGGCACGTCTCGCCGAACTGCTTCCCCATGCGCGCGGCGAGCTGCGTGAAGCTGTCGAGGACCGTCTGGAGCACCTGTACGCAGTTGAGATCGGTAAGAATGCGTCCGAGCGCCGCCGACTCGAGAGACGGCGAGGCGGAAGCCAGATCCTTGCCGCAGCCGGCGATCAGGAACTGGATCGCATCCGCCAGCCCGCCCGGCCCCCGGGCCGCCAGAAGCGAACGGAAGCAGTCCTGCGGCTTCGTGAAGCCCACCACCTCGCTGCGGTACATGTCGCGCAGCTCCTGCATCTGCTCGGGTGTCGTCGCGCGCGCGTTGACCTCTTCCGCCAGATTGATGCCGGCGCGGATTTCGGGGCCCTTCGCCTCCGCGAGACGCGCCTTCGTCTCGCGCACGAGCGCGCGCAGCTCCTCCTCGCCCGCGCCGAACGCCTGTTCCAGGATGTCGAGCATCGCGAACTGGTGCGAGGGATCCGTGCTGCCGCGCCCCAGCTCCTTCAACAGCTCGTGCGGGTCGGGCGTCTGCCCGGAAGCCGCCATGCCGCGCAGGTTGCGCGCAAGCCGCGCCATGAATTCCTGGTTCGGCATGTCGGGCATCATCTTCATCCATGTCTCGATGGCCTTGAGAAGCGCCGTGCGAGGGCCTTGCATCTCGCCCATCTTGCGCTCGCCGGCGCGCTTCATCTCCTTCTCCTCGAACTGGAAGGAGAGTTCCTCCATCGAATCCATCAGCTCGGCCATCGGATCGGCCTCCGCGACCACCGACATGCCCATCAGCTCGCCGCGGGCGGGCGGCGCCGCCTCCGTGCGCGGCTGGGCGAAGTCGCTCATCCGCGCCGCATCCGCGCCCGCCGCGTAGGTCTGCCGGAGAATCTGCGCCGCGTCAAACGCCATAGACCCTCCCGCTGGCTTTCGCCCTTCGGCTTTCGGCTTTCGCGCCCTCGATCCACACAAGGCAAGGGCCGTAGAACGTCAGCAACAGGTCGCGCGGCCCGCGCGGCAGGAGAACGTCCCAGATCGACAGTTTCGGGCAGAAGCCTGTCGGACGCTTCCCTGTCCACGCAACCGTCGCCTCGGGCCGCACCGCCAGCGTTTCGCCTTCCGCCACCTGCACCCGTGCCGTTCGTCCGGCCGTGGCGATCACAACCCATTCGCCGCCGAACTCGGTCGCGCAGAGCGCGCCGCGCACGGTCATTGGAATCACCTTGACGAGCTGCGCGTCCTTCCGCGCCGACGCCGGAGCCACCAGCACCTTTTCAGACACGACGAAGATCGGCTCGGCGCACGGAATATGCGTAAGGAACGGGCGCGTCGCATCTGCACATTTCGCGGCACCCGTCGTCTCCACAAGATCGAGAAAACCGCGGTCGCGGACGCGCCAGCCCTTCCGGCGACGGCGGACGGCCGCGCCGCGGAAAGCCGCCGGCTGGCCGCGGCCCATGAGCCACGAACCCCCGCCGACTTCGGCAAAACCGTTCTCGATTGTCACTACCATAGCCATCCGGAATTCTTTTTCTCCGATTCCTTCTTGGCCGCTTCGGCCTTCTTCTTTTCCTCAACCGCCTTCTCTTCTTCGATTTTCCTTGCTTCCTCGGCCTCCCGGCGCATACGGATCACATCGGCCTTCTCGGCCTCGAACCGATCCTTTTCCTCACTCTCGATGCGCTTCCATTCGTGCTTGTCTTCGTCCAGGCGATACTTCCCGCGCTTCCGCTCGAACTGGCGCATCTCGTAGCTGTGGCTGAGCTCGGCCTCGCGCCGCTTGTACGCGTCGTCAGCCTTTTCCTTGCGACGCGTACGCGTATGCCGACGTTCCAGGTCGCGCTGGCGGCGCTCCAGGTCGCTGTCTTCCGCATCGTCTTCCAGCTTCTCCTCCTCGGAGACGTCGCGCAGACGCGTGGCCTGCAGACGGGCCAGCATGTCGGCGTCGAGATCGACGACATGGGGCGTGAAGACAAACATGCGCTGCACGGTCTCCTTGCGCGTGGAGGCGCCGCCAAAGAGCCAGCCGATCCACGGAATGTCGCGCAGGTACGGGATGCCCCAGCCGGCAGACTCCTCGATGTCGCGCAGATAGCCAGCCAGCATGATCGATTCGTTCTCGAACACCGCCGTCTGCGTCTGGAGCGTCGAGGCACGCGTCATCGGCATCGAGTCCACGGTGATCGTCTCGAATCCGCCGTCATCCAGCTGCAGCGTGAGCCACACCTGGCTCGGAACGTTCGTGGCGGGGGACGGGATGATGCGCGGCTTGATGCGCAGCTGCGTCCCGGCGGAGACCTCCTCCAGCGTGGCCACTTCCGTCCCCACCACGCGCGCGTGGTAGCTTTGCGTGTCGGTCATCTGGGCGGCGAGGTTGTTGACCGTCAGAAGCGTCGTGCGGGAGATGTTGCGGGCCTTGCCTTTCTCGCGCAGAGCCGTGAGCGAGGTGGCGAGGCTGTAGGCGCTGTGGATGTGCGTAAGCGAGCCGGCCAGTCCCTTGCCGGCGAGCGCCTCGGGGCTGAAGAGGTTCTGCGCGTTCTGCCCCGCGGCGGCGTCCGAATGGCCCCACTTCGTGCCATACGCGAGCGACAGCTGCCAGTCGAGCGCGTCCTTCTTGGAAAGCTCTACAACCGTCACGGCGATCTCCACCAGCTTCTGCGGCACGTCCAGCTTGCGGATCAGGTCCTCGTACATCGGCAAACGCGATTTCACGTCGCGCACCACGACGGCGTTCAGGCGGTTCTCCGGGCGGATGATCGGACGAAACACCGACGTGAGCGTCGCGTCGAGCTGGTCTCGCGCCGCCATCGTCCCGTTCGTCGAGGAGGACGACACTGCCGCGTCCAGCGCCTTCTGCCCGTTGCTGCCGGCCATCATCTCCTCCAGCAGGCGCGCAACGCCCTTGATCGTAACGGTGGACTCGGGCGACGACACGTTGAAGCTCACGTCGTCCGCCCACGTGTGTATCAACGGGAAGATGCGAACCTCCACCTCGTTGAACGTGCGCAGCTCGCGCAACTTGTCGGCCTTCGCCACCGTCTCGGACACGATCGCCACGTAGCGCGGCGGACCGCTCACCATGATCAGTTCGTCGTTCGACGCGGTACGGATCGGGAAACGCGCGTCCTCCACGCCCAGGTCCGCCAGCAACTTGCGCAACTCGCCCGCCTTCATGTACTGGAGATCCAGGAGAATCGTCTGAATCTCTCCCGCTCCGTAGAGATAGAGGGCTGCGCCGTCGTAGTACCACGTGAGGTTGTGGACGGTGGCGATCTTCTCGAGAAAATCGTCCGGCGAAATATCCTTGAAATCGCCCGAAAACCGTCCGGTGACCGCATCGGACATTACGATCGACAGCCCCTGCGAAACGGCAAACGAGTCAAGCGCCGTACGCAAATCCATATCCCGCGCCACCAGCGTATAGGCGGGCGTCCGCCAAATCGGACGGTTGGGCGGCCGGATCGTCGAATCGTCAGACCGTCGGCTTGCCGAATCGTTTGCTGAGACGGCGGGACGATCCGACGGCTGGGCCGTGGCGCCAAGCGCCAGGCTCCATGCCACCATCAGCAATATGCCCAATCTTTTCATCGTTTCCTGCCTCTCAACCATCAACGATCCCTCAAGCCGCCTACGGCCGAATCATCATCTCCGGAAATTCTGTTTTCTCCTCCGCGCGCGACGCGTCCACGCGCGCGCGCCACCAGTCGCATGAATCCATGAACGACTCGAAAAGCCGCACAAGCGCCTGTTCGCTCGCATCTGCCGACGCGTCCTGCCACAGGAAAACCGCCCCGTCGCCGTACGCCAGCACGGCCTCCTCGCGCAACATGCGGCCCGCCGCATACCCTGCCAGCGCAGGAAGCTTGTCTGCCTCGCCGGTCAGCCGCTGCGAAAGGACAAGACGATCGCCCGTGATTGCCGCCGAAACCTCGGCGCCATCCACGCGCAATACGGCCATAAGCGACCTTTCCGGTATCCGATCCGGATATTCGATCGCCTTTGCCAGCCTTTCTATCGCTGTTTTGGCCATTTGTTGGCGAATTATACCAAATTCCCGAACGTGCGGGGATTGTTTTTTTAGTTCAAAGTTTTCCGTCTCCGTCTACACGTCATGTGGCAAAAAGTTACGTCTGGCCGTTTTCTTCGTCAATCGCCAACGCCGCCGAGCCGCCCCTTGAAGTCGGCGTAGCCGAATGCACGCAACAACTCTATCTCGCCCGTCATACGCCGCACGGCAATCGCCGGCAACGGCATGCCGTTGAATGTGTTGTTCTTCACCATCGAGTAGATCGCCATGTCCTCGAACACGACCG
>CAMNLN010000225.1 GCA_946543025.1 uncultured Verrucomicrobiota bacterium | reverse complement strand
ATTATACCATAATCGGCGGGACGTCCGACAATCGACGCACGACTTCCCGCCACGGCTTCCGACTTTTCGGCTAGCGGTTGCGCGCGAGGGCCGCCGCGTCGGCGGCGAGCTTCTCGATGGTCGCCCAGTCGTTGGCGGCGAGCGCGTCCTTCGGCACCACCCATGTGCCGCCGCAGCAGACGATCTCCGGGACGGCAAGGTAGTCGGCGGCGTTTGCGAGGTTGATGCCGCCCGTGGGCATGAACGTGACGCCCGTGAAGCGGAACGCGCCCAGGAGATTCTTGATCATCTTTACGCCGCCGGCCGCCTCTGCCGGGAAGAACTTCACCATCTTCGCGCCCGCCGTGAGCGCTTGCGAAAGCTCGCTTGCCGTAGCGATGCCCGGGCAGAACGGCAACCCCGCCTCCTTCGCCGCCGTCACCACGACGGGATCGAATCCGGGCGCGACGCCGAACGCCGCCCCGGCCGCCGCTGCCGCCTTCACCATGTCCGGCGTGAGGAGCGTCCCCGCGCCGACCACGGCCTCCGGCACGTCTTTCTTGATGGCGGCGATCGCCGCCGCCGCCGCCGCCGTGCGGAACGTCACCTCCAGAACCGGCAGGCCGCCCTTCACGAGCGCCTGCGCGAGCGGCACCGCCTTCGCCGCGTCTTCGATTACGATCACCGGGATGATGCCGGCCTTCCTGAATGTCTCGATCATGTCCATGACAGTTTCTCCATGAAATTTTCCCAAAGTATAGCACGTTTGCGCGTCGACGTTTTGCACGGCGCGAAGGAATCGTGTAGAATATGCGCGCCATGAACGAACCGAACATGCCGTTTCCTGCGCCGGAGCCACGCGCCCGGGCGCTCGTTCCATTCTTCGTCTTTGCCGCCTTCTATCTGGGGCTGTCGCTCTGGGCGCACGACTTCTACCGCGTTCCCATCATCATCGCGTTCCTCGTGGCGTCCGCCGTGGCGCTCGTGCTCGGACGGGAGCGTCCGCTCGCGGAGCGCGTGGATCGTTACGCGCGCGGCATGGGTGAGACGAACATCATGCTCATGTGCCTGATCTTCATCCTTTCCGGCGCATTCGCCACGGTAGCGAAGGGTTCGGGGGCCGTGGACTCGGCCGTTGCGCTCGCGCAGGCGGCCATCCCCTCGAAGCTGATGCTGGCGGGGCTCTTCGTCGTCTCGTGCCTTATCTCACTCGCCATCGGCACGAGCTGCGGCACGATCGCCGCCGTCACGCCCATCGCCGCCGGGCTGACCGTCCCGATGGGGCTCTCGCCCGCGCTCACGATCGGCGCGGTGGTGGGCGGCGCGATGTTCGGCGACAACCTCTCGATGATCTCGGATACGACGATCGCCGCCACGCGCACGCAGGGCATCGGCATGCGGGAGAAGTTCCGTGCGAACATAGGGATCGCCCTCCCCGCCGCGCTCGCGGCCGTGGCGGTCTATTGCTGCCTCGGCGGGTCGGGCGCGGCATCGGTTGCCGCTCCTGTCGCGCGGGCGCTCGTCTGGCAGGACGCGGTGCTGGTTCTGCCCTATATCCTTATTCTCGCGCTGGCGCTCATGGGCCTCAACGTGATGATGCTCCTCTTCGCCGGCACGGCGCTCGCGGCCATGATCGGCATCGTCTGCGGACGCTTCACGTTCTGGGGCGCGCTCGACCTGCTCGGCAAGGGAACGCTCGGCATGAGCGAGACGCTCATCGTGGCCATCCTCGCGGGCGGCCTGCTCGCCACCATCCGCGAGAACGGCGGCATCGCGTGGTTCATGAAGAGCACGGCGCGGCTCGTGCGCGGACCGCGCTCATGCGAGTTCGCCGTGGGCCTGCTCACCATCGCCGTCAACCTCTTCACCGCGAACAACACCGTCGCCATCGTCGTGGCGGGGCCCGTGGCGAAGGATTTTGCCGACCGCTGCAAGGCGTCGCCCTCGCGCATCGCGTCCGTTCTCGACACGACCTCGTGCGTTACGCAGGGCCTCATCCCCTATGGCGCGCAGCTCCTGATGGCGGTGGGGCTCGCAAAGGAGGGCGGTCTTGCGCTCGGCTCCTTCCATCTTATCGGTTCGCTCTACTATCCTTTCTTCCTCGCCATCGCCGTCATCGCCGCGATTCTCTTTTTCCGGCCTCGGCATGCGCGGCAGCAGTAAAGGACGATTGACATGGCAACGACGATGACAGCAGACGAGATCAAGGCGCTCAAGGGGCGCGGGTGGCTTCTCAACAAAGGGACCGACACGTTTTCGGCGCGTTTGGTCACGATGGGCGGCAAGATGTCGGCCGGGCAGATGCAGACGATCGCCGCCGCCGCGCGGGAGTTTGGGAACGGCGAGGTGACGCTGACCTCGCGCCAGTCGGTGGAGGTGCCGGGCGTGCCTGCGGCGGCGGTGGAGGCGTTCGAGGCGGCGCTGGCGGCAGTCGGGCTTTCCGTCGGCGGCACGGGGCCGCGCGTACGGCCCGTCATGTCCTGCAAGGGGACGGTCTGCCCGCACGGGCTGATCGATACGTTTTCGCTTTCGGAGAAGATACACAGGAAATTCTACGTGGGGTGGCACGGCGTGACGCTTCCCGGCAAGTTCAAGATCGCCGTGGGCGGCTGTCCCAACAACTGCGTCAAGCCCAACCTGAACGACCTCGGCGTGGTCGGGGCCGTCCTGCCCGGCGGCGCGCGCGGCTACCGGATCATACTCGGCGGACACTGGGGACGCACCGGCGCGGCCGGGCGCGCGGCACCGGCCGTCCTTCCGGACGAGGAGAGCGTCCTCGCCTTCATCGAGAAGGTCCTGGACTTCTACCGGGCCAACGGCCAGCCGGGCGAGCGCTTCTGCAAGACGCTGGCGCGCATTGGTTTCGAACAGGCACTTGCCCTGATTGGTTGAGTTGCGGCCCTCAGCCCACCTGTCGGCGGGCGGCGTAGTCGATGCACATCGTCACGCGATGCTGGAGGTAGCGGTTCCACTCGGCGCCGATGCGCAGGACGCGGATGTGCTTGCGGCACGTGTCGATGGAGACGATATTGAAGAGGTCTTGGCTTTTTTCGCCCGTCACGCGCCGCGAGTCGCACCACAGCTCGAAGTTTTTGGCGGTGCCCACGTTGATGAAGAGCTGCTGCTTGCCGTCGATCGTGCCGCAGAAGTCCGTGTGCGTGTGGCCGCCCAGCCAGCAGACGAACTCGCCGCCGGCCTTCTGGAAGGCGTCCACCGCCTCGACCGCGCGGGGAAGCGCGCCGCCCAGGCTTTCGCGCTGGAGGCTGTCGAAGGGACAGTTCGGCAGGCCGGTGACTGCCTTGCCGGCAGGCGGATAGTGCTGGGAGGTGACGACGGCGAGACCCTTCGCGCGCGCGTCATCTAATGTGGAGACGAGCCATGCCTGCTGGGCGTCGTCGTAGTGCATGCAGTCGAGGCCGACCAGGCGCACGCCGCATTTCGGATAGTCCTTGTACCAGTAGCAGAGGCCGTCGGGGTTCGTGCCGCCTGGCTCGACGACGCCCCAGCTTTCGATGCCGGCGAAGTACTTGTCGTGGCACTCGCGCGGCGTTGCGTCGCGTTGCGTCTTGTTCCACTTGTAGATGTCGTGGTTGCCGAGCGTCTTGAGGACGTCCTTGAAGCCCGGCACGGCCATCATCTCGTCGGTCCAGTCGTTCCAGGTGCCGCCGGCGATGTCGCCGGTGAGGAGGGCGTCGGTGAGGTAATTCTTGTAGTGGCGGGCAAATTCCATCACGCGGCGGAGGTTCTTCACGTCGTTGTGGATGTCGGCGAAGTGGAGAAGGACGAGCTGATCCTGCTGGTAGACGGGCGGCTTGTGCGGAACTGGCTTGATCGCGCGCATCTGCATGTTCTGCAGCACCGGCAGGATCGTCTCGGGCGGATTGAGCTCGAGGATGCTCTTACCTTCCGGCTTCTTTGCGGGCGTGGCAGCAGCCGGTGCGGACGGCGGCGGTGTGCCGAGGGTTTCGCAAGACGCGGCCGCCAGCAACGAACCGGCAAGAAAGCTTCTTCTCTTCATGTCGTCTCCTTGTTTGCCTAATTTTTTTTGTGCAACTTGCCCGTCGCGACGGAAAATCATGGCGCCGGCTTCTCGGGGCGGTTGGCGGGCGAGTCGGCTACCCTGTCAAGCCAGTCGGGAATATAGAGGGAAGCACCGGGCACAACCGCTAGGCCGGAGGGAAGCTCCGCGTATCCTGCGACACGTGCCGCGACGCTGCCCTGCACGATCCTTACGCCGCACCTTCCGGCAAGGGCGGCGGGAATGTCGTTGGCGGAAAAAGACGGGGAAAGGAACACGATTTCCTTGACGTTCGGATGCTCGTCCAGGAACGAGCTCCAGGCGCCGCAAAACGGTTCGCCGGCCTCGCCAACCAGGACGAGGCGCGTGCACGACGGCGGGACGGCGTCTATCGACCAGGCATAGCCCAGATTGCGCTCGTCCGGCTTGGCTGCGCACCAGTCCCGCATCGCCTTTCCCGCCGTCCACCAGTAGCCACCATGCAACACGTAATCGTCGTCGACAATCCAGATTCCGGAATCGGAACCGTTGATCACGACGCGGTCACCCTTGCCCGCGATGGGCAGCCGATCCTTGCCGCCGCTGCCGTAGGCTCCGAATGCGAAAATGGCCACGCACAGCAACAAGGCGCATCCTCCGGCGATCAAAGCCGATCCGCGCGAGATGTCCCTGAAGGTTTTTTGCCGTGCGGCAAGTAGCGCGACGCCGACAGGAACGATCCACAGCTCCCACGAATAGATGACGGGATGGAACATGCCGAGAAGCGCAAATGCCCCGAAGACGGCGAGCGGCACCGGCGTCAATCCGCGCAGAGCCGCCCGCATCGACGCGACGAGCGCGAATCCCCAGGCGAAGAGATAGAGGAAACGGAGCGGCCAGCCGTGTTCGACAAGAAACGTGCAGTGTCCGCTTACCAGATTCTCCAGCAGGCAGGTGTTCTTCTTCTGATACCAGCGGACATACGACTTGCCGGAGTTGCCCACGCCCCATCCCCAAGGCGCGTCTGCGACCATCCGGGGAACCTCCATCCAGATCGGGATACGGCTGATCTTGGCATCGCCCTCCTTGAACATGTTCGTCGTGAATCGGCTGCTGTTCTTCTGGAGCACAACGTATCCGCACGCCAGCGCGCCGCAGACGGCGATCGGAAGCCAGATCTTCCAAGAAAAGAGCTTCCGCAGCCGGGTGAGCGCCATCAGCCCGCAGCCGAAGACAAAAGCCAACATAGACGCCCGCGATTCCGTCTTGACCAGCAAGGCCAGCAACGTCATGGCACCGACGATTCCCGCGATCTTCCACGGCAGGCGGCGAAGGAAGACCAATCCAAGCGTCGCGAGCGCGCCTAGCGCGAGCAGTCCGCCGGCCAGGTTGGGATTGGCGAACCAGAGACGCAACCGGGAATCGTCGGACCAGTAGTCGGTCGGCGCCGTCCCCGCCTTCAGCCGCGTCTCCTTGGGCGGCCAGAACTTCTTGACTTCCGTTGTGCCGGTTGCGGACGGCTTGCCCGGCTTGACGTTCTGCTCGCGTCCGTCGATCAGGCGCTTGCGCAGCAGGCCGTTGACGAACAGAAACCCGTTGCGCTGGTCTTCGGAGAGCAGCAGGGCGGCGTTGCCGTCCCGCAGTTCGCCCATCCATCCGCCTTCGCCGACGAGGGCCGACGGCTCCTCCGCATCCCTGACGAACGTGCGCGTCTCCTTTGGAGAGAGGCGCAACTCGTAGATGTCCGCGTTTACAGGAAAGAACGTCATGTCCGCGCCGCAGGCGGCAGGGGCGAGCGCCATGCCTGCCAGGAGCAGCAAGCATTTGAAAGCTGCAGCGAATATGCCGTCAGAGGCCGGCTGTCGCGTGTCGGATAGTACAGGGCTTTTCTTCATCGTCTATTCCTTGCTTGTCGAGAGGGTTCCTGAAATCGACGGCCATTCTAGCATTTGCT
>CAMNLN010000224.1 GCA_946543025.1 uncultured Verrucomicrobiota bacterium | reverse complement strand
GATTCGGGCGGATGGTCCGGACGGACTGAAGGTCGCCACGTTGAATCCGCGCGGGCTACGCAAGAAGTTGGAAAGGATGTTTTCTGTCTCAGAGGAGGCTGGCCTGATTCCGGTGCTGACGCTTGCGGGAAGAGGAGTGGCTGAAAAAAGGAAAGATTGAGAAGCCCATGTGTCAGAATGCGGCGATGCGCTCCCCTGTTCGGTTGTGGTATCCTGTTCGGTTGTGGTACAATGATTGCATGAAAATTCAATTGAGAAGATTGCGGCGAAAGATCGCGCTTCTGCTGCTCGGCTCCTTGTCCGGCTGTGCCATGTTGGGTATCGTTCGTCGGGTGCCGATCCTGGAGGTGCGAAACGAGGCCGTTGCCGCGCCGGCCGGAACCGACATGTCGGCCATCATCGTCCGGGCCGCCACTGCGCGGCGGTGGTCGGCGACGGTTACTGCGCCGGACGTGGTGCGTTGCCGCTTTGACGCGCGGTCATGGAACATCGTGGTGGACGTGCGGCATGCGGGGACGATGTTCTCGGTCGACTACGTGAGCACGGCCGGACTGTTCTACCGCCCGGAGCATCATGACATCCACAGCAGCTACAACCGGCAGGTCGAGGCTTTGTGCCAGCGTATCAAGCGGGAGGCGATGCGCGTGCCTGCCGCCGTGCCGGCACCTGCCGCGACAGCACCGTCTGTCGTGCCTGTCGCGAAGCCCTATGTGATCGAAACCTTCGCGCGGGAGACGGGGGACAGGTATGCCTATCGGTTCGTGTTGAAGCTCAACGATGTGTCCGACGCAGATCTGACGCTCTCGCGTCGCATTCAGGCAGACTTGCGCCAATCGGTACGCGACGACTATGTGGCGTCGTCCGGGACGAAAGAGACGTCGTCGCTGCGGATCGAGTTTCCCGAATACGCCATCCGCGGCGGCAAGGTTGAGGGGCGCGCCGTCGTCATGACGGTCGAGCTGCTCGAGTTCGTCTACGATCCTGTGACGGCTCACGGACGGTTGGCGGTCAAGGTGAATCCGCAGCAGTACGAGGCGACACGGCAGTGGGTGCGGAACAACATCGCGACGCTGGCGAAGGACAAGAACGCCAATATACTGAGCACCCTTTCCGGGAAGCCTCGTTTTACGATCGGGCGCGAGATTTTGCGGGACGACAATGTGCTCGAAGTTGAATTCCAGGCGGGAGAGTAGCTGGTGCGCGAATTCTTGAAAAAACTTCTGCCCGTCGCCGTGGGGATGGTTATTTGCGGTTGCCGAACCTCCTACAAGGAGGCCGTGGCCGCGCGGCAGGACGTGATGTTCGGTTCGGGTGCGATTGCCATGGAGCGAGCGACCCGGATGGCCAACAGCACCGTGAACAGGAAGCTGGGCAAGTTCGAGCTGGCGCGCCTCAAGATGTTGCGGGGTGACTTTGCCGGCAGCTCGGCAGTGCTGGGGCCGCAGCTCGACGAGCTTTTCGACGAGACGAACCTTGGCCCCGTGCTGAAGAAAGGCCAGATCGCCGGCAACATCCTGGCCGGCACGCTGGGCGACGACCGTGCCATCCCTTATGAGTTGCCGGCGTTCGAGCTGTTGCTCGGACTGCAGTATCAGGCCGTCAATTCGCTCGCGCTCGGCCAGCAGGACAACGCGCGCGTCTACTTGCGGCGCGCGACGGCCGTCCAGGAGCAGCTGAAGGAGGAGTTCGCAAGCAGGGACACCGTGGACGAGCCGGAAAAGGAGGCAGACGTCGCCAACACGCAGAACGCGGCCACGGCCGCAAGCCAGATCACGGCGCGTCTGGCGCCGGTCGCGGACATGGTGCGCGCCTCGCACGAAAATGCGCTTGCATGGTACCTGATGGGGCTCTTCTTTTCCAGGGAAAACGATGTGTCGAACGCCGACATCGCCTATCGGGAGGCGGGACGCATCTGTCCGGCGATCTTGCCGCTCGCGGCTGCGCCCGCTGGCGGCGGGCAGGACGTGATCGTTATCTACGAGGAGAACCTGATCGACATGCGTGAGCCGATCAAGATACCGCTTCCGTTCGGAGGTACGATGTGGTCGGTAGACTTCCCGATCTACAACGCGCCACCCTGTCCGCCGTCGCCAATCACCGTGGAGGCAGGCGGCACGCTGGCCGCCCAGTGTGTCCCTGTCGTCAACGTGCAGGCGCTCGCCTATCGAGACCTGAAAGACCGTGTGCCGGGCATCGCCATGCGCAACGTGACGCGCGCGGCCGTGAAGATCGCCGCCCAGCAGGTTGCCAACCACGTCGACACGGGCAGCAGTGCCGGAAACCTGGCGATCATACTGGGCGTGCTGGCCTACAACGCCACCAGTACCGTGATCAGCGAGGCGGACACGCGAGCTTGGCAGACCGTGCCCGAACATATTCACCTTGGACGGCTGGCCCTGCCGGCCGGCGGGGGCGCCTTGACGGTTCGCAACGCGCGCACGGGGCGTTCCTGCGAGATTGCAGTGCCGCGCGGCGGCGGAACTCGGATCGTCTGGATCACCGATGCGCGCGGCTTTGCGACGGTTACAGTCCTGACGGTGGGCGCGAAAGGACCTCGGCCGACATGGTCCCGCATCCCATCGCTGCTTGGCTCGTGACGGATTTCACTTGCTAAAACATGAACACAAACGGAGAAAACAAAATGAAAAAACTGATGACAAGCATGCTGTTGCTGGCTTCGGCCTCCGCGTGGGCGGCCGTGGCGACAGTTCAGCAGGTCGAGCCGGGCGTCCGGCCCGTCTACAATTCCGGCACCGGCATCATGCCGGCGGGCGCACAAGAGGCGGTGCCGAGGGCCAGCCGCCAGCTGGCGAGAGACCGCGTTCAGGGTGTGGGCTTCTCGCCGGCGATGCTCAGTTTCTTCACGCCTCTTCAGATCCCCGGACCGGACTTTGACGTCGGCGGACTGCGGCTGAACATTCTCTACGGACAGTGCTGCAATTTCGACGGGCTGGACCTGGGCCTTGTGGGCGTGGCAGACAACCATGCCAACGGCTGGCTTGCGAACCTGCTCGTGAACTACGCGCAGGGCGACGGTCTTGGCCTTCACACGGGTTGCGTCAACTACTTTGGCGGCGACTTCAAGGGACTCCAGATTGGCCTTGCGAACTGGATCGACGCGGGCGACATGTTCCAGATCGGCATCTACAACGGCGGGTATGACATGCAGGGTTTGCAGATCGGCGTGATCAACACGGCGAACAGGATGCAGGGGCTCCAGATCGGTCTCGTCAACGTCATATCGAATTCCGATGTCTCGTTTTTCCCGATCATCAACGGGTTCTTCTGAGCGTCCGTGCCGATAAAAACAAGAACATGAAGGAGTGTTGAAAATGAAGCAAAAGAAAATGATGGTCGTGGTCGCGGCAATGCTGTGCATCGCGGTCGTTGGACAAACGACGGGGATTCAGACCGTGTCGGAGGTGGAAACGCGCAAGTCGTCGGAAGACCTTCAGGCCTTCAAGGCGCGAGTGGCCGCCTCGCATCCCGGCCTCGATGTCGTCAAGGTCGAGGAGGACGTGGTGCGGCGTGCCGTGCTGGCGCCTCCGCCACCTCCGCCGACAAAGCCGCCGGTGATGGCCATTTTCGTGAAGAACCATACGAAGACGGCTTCAAAGGACGACCTCTCGAATTCCTATCGGGATCAGAACTCGACGGCGCCGATCATGGACGACCAGGTGGACGGCATCCGCGATCGTCTGGCGGCCGAGGTCTCGGGCATGGACTTTATCGTCATGGACTCTGCCGAGATCGGCGCGGCGTTCAACCGCTACAAGATCACGACCGCCGAAGAGCGTGCCGGCCTCATCGCCGGCCTCTTCACGGGCGGCAGCGTGACGCGCGTGGCGCAGATGCTCGGCGCGGACTACATCCTCACAGCTTCGATCGTGGGCGCGTCGCAGATGCGGCGGCCGGCGGGAGATCGTGGCGTGACGATTTACACGCTCCGCATGGCGACGAAGGTGCTGGACGCCACGACTGGCGGCAGCGTCTACGGCAAGAACTGGTCGAACAAGCGTCCGGTTCCCATGGGCAACAGCGACGATGCCATGGCAATCTACGACGACCTGATCGACATGTGGGTGCAAGATACGGGGGCCGACCTGGCTGCCGCTCGTCCGCGCTGGCGCGCCCCGACGGCCTACAACGGCGCGTTGGCTTCCTTTACCGTCAAGACGACGCTCGATGACGTGTTCAGGCCTCTTGAAACGACAGTCGATGCGTCCAAGCCCGTCAAGGACGAACTTCGCGTCGTCGCGGGCGGCATCACAGTGGAAGTTGACGGCGCGGCCGTCGGTTCGTCCGGCGGTACCTTCCGTGCGCGTCCCGGGCTCCACCAGCTGCGCGTGAGCCGCCAATGGATGACGCCGTGGACGGGTACGGTCAACATCTCGGAGGGGGCCGTGTTCAACGTGGCGCTGGAGCTTTCCGCAGAGGGATTCCAACACTACAAGAACAAGGAGACGCTGCGCGCGGAGTTGGCGCTGGCCTACGCCGAGGCGGCGTTTCGCGCGGGTTGTCGTGTCAACTTCGACACGACGAACTGGCAGTCCGTGACATGGGCGCCCGGTTCGGCATCCACGGCCGTCTCGTCCTCCACGATCGTTCAGCCGACGATGACGGAGCAGGTCGTTCAGCCGACGGTGCAGGCGCCGACGGTCCAGCCAACGGTTCAGATGCCTGTGTCGCCGACCGTCGAAGCGCCTGTGGTTCCGACACCGGCGGTACAGACGCCAGTCGTCCCAGCGGCGCAACCCCAGGCACCCCTCGTCCAGTAAACGAAAGAAAGGAAAACGCAAATGAAACTGCTCTCAATCGTCTTTTCCGTCACGCTTGCAGGCATCCTCTTCACCGGTTGCCGCACGTCGGCCGGCACGTCGGTCGTCATGAACCACGAAACGGGCGGCTCCGTCATCTACGAGGGAAATACGCGCCTTCACAACTCCGTATCGGTCACGGCGGTCACCTACGACAAGGTGCCGGCCGGCCTGAACCGCGTGAACATTCAGCTGTCCTCTCTTATCCAGCGTTCGCAGCACCTGCAGTATCGGATTGCATGGTTCAACGCCGAAGGCATGGAGATCGACGCCGATACGCGCACGTACCGCCCGCTGGTGCTGCAGGGCCTCGACACCGTCACGGTGACGGGCGTCGCCAACAGCCCTGCCGCCGTCACCTCGCGTCTCCGCTTGCGCGAATGGCGCGCGGCCCGCTGAGGACAAGAAAGCCTTAACATCCTAAATTGGAGATCAAGAAAATGAACGCAACTGTCAATCAATTCATCGGGTTGGTCCTGCTTGCCGTGTTCGCGGGCTGCGCCACCGCGCCGCGCGTATACGAGTCCGAGCTTGACCGTACGCCGTTGACCACCCGGATCGAACCGCAGGATATCCGCCGGACGGTGGAGAAGATGGCCGAGTCCCTGATCGCGGACCCGGGCGTACTGGACGCCACCAAGGGCGAACGCCCCGTCCTGGACATCGAGCCGATGAAGAATCGTTCCCAGATGATCGTGGACATGCAGAGCATCACGGACTCTGTCCGCATGCGGCTCATTCGCTCGCGCCTGTTCCGCTTTGTGGACCGTTCGACTTCTGGTGCAGATATCACCATCATGGACGAACAGGCTCAGCTGGGGCTGACGGATCGTCGGAAGGCCATCCGTCCCGGCCAGCAGTCTGCCGCGCAGATGTACTTGACCGGATCGCTCACCGACATGGTAACGCGTGTCGGCCGGGTGACGGACCACTATTACAAGTTCACGATGATCCTCAAGGACCTTCGGACGGGCGAGATCGTCTGGACGGACGAGCAGGAGATTCGCAAGGTGGCCAACCGGCCCATGCTCTAAAGAGGTTCGGCGATGGGCGAACGGGAACGGAAGAAACTGGGCTTCGCGGGCAATATGGCGATCGGGTGTTTGCTGGACATC
>CAMNLN010000223.1 GCA_946543025.1 uncultured Verrucomicrobiota bacterium | reverse complement strand
AGGAGGAACGCCGAAAGGCTGGACCAGGCCCCGATCCGACCGACGTGAAGGTCGATGTAGGGGACCTGTGATATTGAAATCCTGGACCATGAAGCTGTTTCATCTGTCAATCTTGATTTGCGCGGCCTGCGTTCTCGCGGCATGTTCGCGCCTGGAGCCGACGCTTGCCGGGCTGTGAAAGGTGGGGCGGCTGCTCCTTCGGCGGCTGGAGTCCGTGGCGACGAACGACTTCGTGGTGTCGCTGGGGCTGCCGTTCGACCGCGATGGGGACGGCCTGGAGACCCCGGCCGACTTCAGCTAAGATCCAGAAATCGAGGCACATCATAGCGTTGTCTGCGAGAAGCGAATGTGGTAGAATGTCTCCATACAAAATGTGGGGAATAGAAGGCCATGAAAAGTTTCATTTGGATTCCGATCGCCTGCGTCGCGGGAGTGATCATCGGCGCGTGGGGTCCACGCGAGGAACTTCGTACGCTGAAGGAGAACGCGGAGGCGGCGCGTCGGCAGCCGCGAAACGCCGCCGAAGGGTTCCAGGCGTTCGCGCGGATGGCGAACATCCCGGAAGAGGCCAAGCGTTCGCGGAGGCGGCGCTCTGACGCCAAGCCGCTCTTCGCCGCCACCAACAGACCTCCCGCGCGGACCGTGGCCGTGACGAACGCGCCGTCGGCGCCGATCGCGACACAGGCGGTGGAGACGGCCGTGGCAGCCACGACCAACGCGCCGCCGCGCGCGCGCGAACGGCTCTCGCCGGAAGACCTGCGCGCGCGCATCGAAGAGGCGCAGGAGCTGTGGCGTACGCGCGTGGAGCTGGCGCGCGCCAACTGGAAGGAGAAGTTGAACCTGGACGCGGCGGCGGGCGAGAAGTTCGACGCGGCGCTGGACAGCATGAACGAGCAGCTGTACGACACGATGCAGGCCATGGCCGACCAGCTCGCGAAGCAGGACAAGATGACGCCCGAGCTGGGGCTGCGCATGATGGGCGACGCGACGACGATCATGGCGGAGACCTACGAGAAGCTGGGCGCGTGCGTGCCGGCCGACCGGCGGGGAGAGGTTTCCGAGATGCAGGTGTTCGAGTTCATCGATCCCGGCGTGGCCGAACCGCTGATCGCCGTGCAGGACAAGCTGGACAGGTTCCCGATGCCGGGCGGGCGGAGGCCGAATCCATGAAGAGCCTCTTTCGGATCGGGCAGGTGGCGCTGGCCGAATGCGCGGGTGCGGTGCGTAGCCGCCGGGCGCTCGTGATCCTCGTGCTGTATCTCCTTTCCGCCGTGTTCTGCATGATGGGGACGATCACGATGCTCGGAAAAATGGAGGCGGAGCTCGCGACCATGCTGCAGTTGCCGGAATCCGAGCGAACGGGCGTCGTCTCGGCGACGTTGTGGAAGTCGAAGCCGTTCCAGCGGATGATCAAGGCGGGCGTAAAGAACGATCTCGTCTACAACGACATCGCAGGGCGTCATCCCGCCGAGCTGGTGTATGCCTGGTTCGCGTTCATGTGCGCGCCGCTTCTTGCGGTGCTGGTGGCGGGGAATCGCGTGGCGGACGACCTTCGGTCCGGGGCGGTCCGCTACGCGCTCGTACGCATTACGCGCCTCGAATGGACGCTCGGCAAGTACGCGGGGCAGGTGCTGATGGTGGCGCTGGCGCTCGCCGCGAGCGCGGTCGGCGCCTGGCTCGTGGCCGTGTTCCGGCTGTCGGGCGTCGGGGCGTTCGAGTTGTTGCCGGCCATGTTCGGCTGGGGATTCCGCGCCGGCCTCTACGCGCTTGCGTGGCTGGGGCTGGCGCTCGGCGTCTCGCACGTCACACGGTCGGGAAGCCGCGCCACGGCGATCGGCTTCGTGGCCGTCGCGCTCTGCGCGGCGTGGCCCGGCATCCTGAAGCTCGTCGACGGATGGCTCGGCTGTCCGTGGATCCACCATTTCGACGCGATCGTGCCGTCGTCGGCCGAGATGTCGCTGTGGCGGCGCGGCTTCGTGCCGCTCTTCACGGGCGGCGCGCATCTGTTCGTGCTCGGCCTGGCCTACCTGATGCTGGGGCATGCGGTCTTCGCGAGGAGGGACGCATGATCGGCGTCGCGCTCGCCACGCGGGACCTCGTCAAACGCTACGGCCGGCGTCGGGCGCTGGACGGCTTTACGCTCGCCGTACCGCGCGGGGCGACGATGGGCCTCGTGGGCGCGAACGGCGCGGGCAAGACGACATGGATGATGTCTGTGGCCGGATTTCTTCGCCTCTCGTCCGGTACGGTCGATCTGCTCGGGCGTGGTCCGTTCGACGCGGCGGTCCATTCCGGACGCTTCACGATCCTGCCGCAGGATTCCGATCTGCCGCTGGAGGCGCGCCCGGGCGACCTGCTCTACCGCTATGCGCGGATGCAGGGTCTTTCATCCGAGGCGGCTCGACGTTCTGCGGCCGAGATGCTGGCGGCGGTGAATTTGGCGGACCGTGCGCGAAGTTCCGTCCGATCGCTTTCCCATGGCATGCGTATGCGAGTGCGGCTGGCACAGTGTTTTCTCGGTTCGCCGGAGGTCGTTTTGCTTGACGAGCCGCTGAACGGACTCGATCCGATGGAAGCCGATCGCATCCGTCGTTTCCTGCTCGGACGACGCGGGCGGCAGACGATCGTCATCTCCTCGCACAACCTGCACGACGTCGAGACGCTCTGCACACACGTGGCGTTTGTGGAAAAAGGACGGGTGGCACGGACATCCACGCTGGAGGCGATCACTCGCGCGACGAACCGTGTGACATATGTACTCGCCGCCGAGCCGACGGACAAAGCTGCGCTTGCCGCAGCCGTTCAGGACGCAACGTTCACCTGGATGGATGCAACGCAATCACTCGTCTGCACGTTCGGCGAATCGGCAGGCAACGTGGCGGCGGTCAACCGAAGTCTTTTGCCTGTCCTTCTTGCGCAGACGGACGTGTTCTCGGTCTCGTCCGGCCTTTCCCTCGAACAGGCCTATCTGAATCATTCGCCGTCGTAACCTGCCTGACGATCATGCGTTGCGGCGGACGATGGCCTTGATGGGGGCGCGTTTCTCAATATTGCGAACCGTCAAGACGAGATTCTCGCCTGTTAGATCGATAAGCCCCGCTCCGACTTCACCATGAAACGTGCTGCCGTCCTTGCGATGGCAACGGGCCGAAATGAGAACACGGCGGTTGCCGTGAAGTCCGGTTTTCATTTTTGCGAAAATCTGCGGCGTGATGCCAGGGATGAGCGATCCGACCGGCTCGTCCCACAGTTCCTCGCGCGAATGGCCGAAGATTGACGGCACTCGCTCGTTGCAATCGACTACATGTCCGTTGTCATCCAGAATCATCACCGCATCGTAGATCGCGTTCATCATCTGGTAGTAGAGCGCCTTTTGGCCTTTCTTGGGACGAACGGGCACGGACGGGGCCGCCTGGGCGGGGGCAGGGGCGGCGGCGACAGCTTTCACCGGAGCGCTGACCGCGGGAGCAGGCTGCTTTGCAAAATCGGCAACTGGAACGGGCGACGTTTCGTCCGTTTTGTCAGGGGTTGGCGATTCCGCCTGATCTTGTTTCTTGAACCAAAGTCTCATCGTGCATAACCTCTTTGCCGTAAGAGAAGCAGAAATCGTGCCAGTCCGTGCGGCTTTTGGCATGGTATTTGCTGGAAACAATTAAACCTTTTGTATCTTTTCTGGGAGAAGCATGATGGAACAGGCAGCAAAGAAGCGGGCATATACAAAGAGTCGTCTGATCAAGGAACTGGCGTTCAGAGCGGAAATTTCGCAACGGCAGTCGCGTGCGGCGCTGGAGGCGATCATCGAGATCGCCTATCGCGAGGCGCGGGCGAACTATTTCATCTTGCCGGGGCTTTGCAAGTTTGACGTTGTACGGCGCGCGCCGCGCGCCGTGCGCAATCCGATGACGGGCGAGAAGCTGGTGCTGCCTGAACGCGATGCGCTGCGGGTGGTACTGTCGAAGCGCGCCAAGGAGACGGTCGCGCCGCACGTGGCGCCGTTGACGGAAGCGGCGTATGCGGCGCTGCTCGCCGAAAAGGCCGCTGCGGAAGAAGCCGCGCGGAAGGCGGCGGAAGAGGCGGCCCGCTTGGCGGCGGAGGAAGCCGCGCGCAAGGCCGCCGAGGAAGAGGCTCGCCGGGCGGCCGAGGAAGCGGCTCGGAAGGCGGCGGAAGAGGCGGCCCGCCGGGCTGCGGAAGAGGCTGCGCGCAAGGCGGCCGAGGAAGAAGCGGCACGCCGGGCTGCGGAGGAGGCTGCGCGCAAGGCGGCCGAGGAAGAGGCTGCGCGCAAGGCAGCCGAAGAGGCGGCGCGCAAGGCGGCGGAAGAGGCGGCGCGCAAGGCCGCCGAGGAGGCTGCTCGCAAAGCTGCTGCGGAGGAGGCGGCACGGAAGGCTGCGGAGGAGGCGGCGCGGAAGGCTGCGGAAGAGGCGGCGCGGAAAGCCGCCGAGGAAGAAGCGCGGAAGGCTGCGGAAGAGGCGGCGCGCAAGGCCGCCGAGGAGGAAGCGGCACGTCAGGCGGCGATCTTGGCGGCTCAAAAGGCGGCCGAGGAGGAGGCTGCGCGGAAGGCTGCGGAAGAGGCGGCGCGCAAGGCGGCGGAAGAGGCTGCGCGCAAGGCGGCGGAAGAAGAGGCGGCGCGGAAGGCGGCTGAGGAGGCGGCGCGGAAGGCGGCGGAAGAGGCCGCGCGCAAGGCCGCCGAGGAGGAAGCCGCGCGTCGGGCGGCGGAAGAAGAGGCTCGTCGGGCGGCGGAAGAGGCGGCGCGGAAGGCCGCCGAGGAAGAGGCGGCGCGGAAGGCGGCGGAAGAGGCGGCGCGCAAGGCAGCCGAAGAAGAGGCGGCGCGCAAGGCGGCGGAAGAGGCGGCGCGCAAGGCAGCCGAGGAAGCCGCACGGAAGGCGGCCGAGGAAGAGGCGGCGCGCAAGGCGGCCGAGGAGGCCGCGCGGAAGGCCGCCGAGGAAGAAGCTGCGCGCAAGGCGGCGGAAGAGGCGGCGCGCAAGGCGGCCGAGGAAGCCGCGCGGAAGGCCGCCGAGGAAGAAGCGGCGCGCAAGGCGGCCGAGGAGGCGGAACGCCTGGCGGCCGAGGAGGAAGCGCGGCGGGCGGCCGAGGAGGCTGCGCGTCGAGAAGCCGAAGAGGCGTCAAAGCGGCTTGCCGAAGAGGCGGCGCAAAAGATCGCCGCCGCAGAAGCGGCGCGCAAGGCGGCAGAAGAAGAGGCGGCGCGCAAGGCGGCCGAGGAAGAAGCCACTCGGAAAGCCGCCGAGGAAGCGGCGGCGCAAGAACCTGACGATGACGGGTTTATCGAGACGCCCATCACAGGGGACAATGCCATTTCCTTTAAATGCACTACATGCGGACAGGAGATCATCGCGCCTGGCGAGGCCGTGGGCTACGAGGCCGAATGTCCGGCGTGCGGGGCGATCCTGCTCGTGCCGGCGACCTCGGAACCAGGGACGACCTATGCAACGGACGGCAATGGCGAGAAGAAGGAGGTCGTCTCCGTCCAGGAGATCGAGGATCTCAATCCGGCCCAGCTCAAGAGCCGTACAATCCGCATCGATGCGCTGATGTTCGACGAGGAGATTAATCCGGCACCGACCGCCGATGACAAGCTTTCGGACGCGATGAAGAGCCGTACGATGCGAATCGATCTGCCGGACGAATTTTAACTTTTCCTTTGGCGGAGCCAGAGGATGAAGAGAATGAGGGCGATGACGGCTACAATCGCGAGCCGGACATGGCGGAAGGCGGCCTCGGGGTCTGATGGTTTTGGGGCTGGTTCTGGCTGAATGGTCTGGGTGGCTGTGCCGACAGGGGATTGATCGACGAGGTCAGATGCCGACTGCTGCTGCGCGAGGAGTGCGGGATGAATCTCCCGGCCCTCGGCGATGGCTTTCGCTTGGGCTTGGCCTTCTTCCACGTCGTGCAATTGCTGCTCGACCTTGAGGGATATGTCTTCGTTTGCCTCGATCATTGAGTTAGT
>CAMNLN010000222.1 GCA_946543025.1 uncultured Verrucomicrobiota bacterium | reverse complement strand
CCCATCGCGTCGCGATAGGTGGTCTTGCCGTAGCGGTCGGTGGTGGCCGAACCCTGGTTGCGGCCCATCGAATCGCGGTAGGTCTGGCGATTCTGCGCGGAGGCAGCCAACACAAACCCGGAAACGATACCGGCCACTACAACAACTCTAATCATATTCATGTTCAACTTCCTTTCTGCCGATTGCGGCGCTTAACCGGTTAGGGCAAGAGCGAATGGCAATCTGACAGATGCGGCGACCGTTGAACCACGAAATCCGCAAAAACACAAGCTGACATCAATGCATTCAAACCTACTTCATGTGCTTCGCGCAGTCCGTAGTTCTGCCATTCGCCTATTGAACTGCCGGAGTGGTTACGGGCGTAATCGTAACCGTACCCGAGGAGCTGGACTCTGATGACGGCACGTTTTCACCGTCTTTATTCTTGTCTTCTGAACGACGAGCGTCAAGTGCGGTCATATCGAGGCTAAGGATGTCGCTCGCCGCGTTGGGACGGTCGCCCGGCTCGAACGCGCGCTTCTCCACGTACTCGCGTCCGCGCACCGCGTTCTTCGGCAGGCCGACGTCCTCGGGCAGGTTCGCCGGGTCGGCGATGCCCACCGTCACGAAGATGAGGATTTCGGTCTGGACCTTCTCGCGGCTCTTCCAGCCGAAGAGCTTCGGCCCGATCCACGGGATCTTGCGCAGGTACGGGATGCCCGAATCGACATCGCCCTCTTCCGTCTTAGAGAGCCCGCCGATCACGGCTGTTGCGCCGTCCTTCATCGTAAAGTCCGTCGTCAAACGCTTGAACAGCAGGATCGGATAACGTCCGTAGGGAGCATCTGACCCGCCAGAAATCTGGTAGAAGCCGTCCGCTGTAACCGTCTTATCCAACTCGCTGATGGCCGGCACGATCTCAACGCTGATGAGACCATCGGGCGAAATGCGCGGCTTGACCGAAAGCGTGATGCCCCACGAGAAGAATGCCGTCTTGGAGAAGAGACCGTCGTCGCCGGGAATGACCTCCAGCCGCGCGTCGCTCTTCGTATAGCCAGATTGCGTGTCGTGCTGCGAAGTAAGCGTAATGTTGGGGAACTTGGTCGTGCGGTCGAACAACGCTTCCTTGCCGTTCGACACAATGATTTTCGGATTGGAAAATATCTTCACGTCGCTCATGCTCTCGAACGCGCTCATCGCGAGGCGAAAATCGTCTGCAGAAAGTTGCCCGGAGAACACGCGTGCGTTACGCCATGCCATGTCCGCATCAACCATATCGTTTTTGAGCCGTGATGGGTTTTCAATTTCTTCAGGCACTAATGCTGCTCGTGTACTCCCCCGCGAACGAGATGACGTGGCCGATGACGCAACGGCAGAACCTTGGGCATCTCCCGTACGGGTAACAGTACTTTCTGTTGTCGATGAACCTGTTCTGACTTGGTATCCATAGGTACCCACTCTTCCATTGTTGTATTCCATGCCCGCATTCAAGTCATGCACGGTCGCGCCCCAACTTTCGAGCTGATTCCATTGCAAGCCAAGCTTGTGCATGGCCTCGGTGGAAAGCTCGATGAACCGCGCCTCGATGTAGATTTGCGGCACGGCCTTGTCAACCGCCTTGATGATGGCCTCGCAGTCCGCCAGCGTCCGTTCGTTTGCCGTCACGACGATCGTGTTCGCGCCCTGGAACGGCGTGGCGACGCCCTTGACGAGCTTGCCGTCCTTGCCCTTTGTGCCGTACGACTCGTTGAAGAGCTTGGCCAGCTCGTCCACGGAAGCATGGTTCAGCTGGAAGGTTCGCGTAAAGAGCGGATCGACCAGCTTATCCTCCTTCACAAAATGGATGCCGCCGGAGGACTCCACGCGGAACCCGCGCGAGTTGAGGATCGACCTCATGCCCTGCAGCCACGGCACGTGCTTGAGCGACACGGAGACACGCTGATGGAGGTTGGAGGACTCCGCATAGATGATGTTCGCGCCGGTGGCGCGGCGGAACTGGCGCAGGATGTCCGTGAGCGTGGCGTCGTCGGACGTAATGTCCACGAGCGCCGTCTCGTCGCCCGCAAGGAAGCGGGCGGCGATCGCGGAACCCGTCTCCGGCGCGGACGGTGCCTTCGCGGAGGCGTTCCCGTCGGCTGCGGATGGTTCCGAGGCCACGGGAGCGGCCGGATCCTGAGGGGCCAGCTTCACGACGGGGCGTCCCTTGGCCGCCACCGCGGAATCGTCCACCTCGTTCAGGTTGATCTCGTCCGTATCCTCGTCGACCGCCGCAGGCTTTTTCTCAACCGACTTCGCGGCGACAGCAGACACAGGCTGCGGCTTCTCAACCTTCTTCTCCGACTTCTGCACGGGCGAAACCGCTTTTTCTTCCTTCGCGACCTTCGTTTCGGCCTTCGGCTTTTTGGCCTTCGGGACAGGTTTCTCCGCAACGGGTGCCGACGCCGTCTCCACCGGTTTGGCGCTGACCTCTGCCTTCACGTCCGGCTTCGTCGGCTTGGCAACGGACGCTGCCACCTTCGATTCCGCCGGCTTGGCAACAGGTGCCTTCGCCGCCACCTTTTCGACCTTCTGTTCGGCCGGTGCAAGCTTTTCTTCCTTTACTATCTTATACTTCCCCGTAACGGGTTTCGCCGCCTCAGGCGCGGGTGCCTTTTTCGCCGACTTGGCCGTCACGGGCTCGGCCGCCTTCGCGGCGACTGGTGTCGGAGCGGGAGTATCCGGCAGCAACAGAGCCTCGATTCCCGGACCTTGCCCCTGCCCCACGGCGACCGACGCCCAGACTCCGGCAATCATGGCAAGCGCGATACCATTCATCTCTTTGCGGAACTCCATTCTGAACCTCTCTTTCGTTTCGTTTTCTAGTTTATCACCTTAAATCACTTGATCCGGCGTGCCCGGATGCGTTCGAGCCGTAGTTTCTCGCCGCCCGCGAGCCCGTTGATGCGCCACGTGAAGCGGACACCCTCGCATGTCACGGACATCAGGTCGCCATCTCCGTAGATGTTGCCGTTGATGCAGATCGTCGACCGCGTCTTGCCGTCCTCCGTCGTGAAGACGGCCGGATTGCCGATCTTGAGGGACTTCATGGCCTTCTTCCAGTCCTCGCGCGAAATTTCCCGGTTCCGGTCGGCCTCGGCCTTTGCCGCCGCCTCGCGCGCGGCCTTCTCGGCGGCAACCTTCGCCGCCGCTTCTTTCGCAGCGGCTTCCTTGGCGGCCGCCTCCTTCGCTGCCACCTCGCGCGCGGCAGCCTCCTTCATCGCCGCTTCTTTCGCCGCCGCTTCTTTCGCGGCCTTTGCCGCCGCCGCGGTCTTCGGGTCGACCTTCAGCGTCTTCGGTTTTGGCCTTGGCTTCGGTTTTGGACGAGCTTCGGCGGAAATCGGCGTCATCTCGCCCACGTAACCTTTCGGCCAGAATGGATTGCGCAGACCCTCTGCAGCGAAACCGCCGATTGTCACCGACGCCATCAGCGCGACCAGCGGAAACTGGAGATGAGACCTCATTTCTTCGCCCCCCCTCTCGGCGGCGGCGCGGGCATCGACAGCTCGCCCTTCGCAGGCCATTCAAGGACGATTTCCGCAGATTGCGCTTCCGGATCCTTCTGCGCCTTGATCTGGAGCGCCTGCAGCGCCACGTGCGGCAGCAGCTTCTCGACGCGCAGGATGAACGAGGCGATCTCGGCGTAGCTACCCTTGCAGACGACGCGGATCGGGCGGCGCGCGAAGAGCTGGCGCGGCAGCTGTTTCGGCAACGGCAACGCCCGCACGGGCTGCTCGGCGTAGTCGACGATGTTTAGCCCCACATCGGCGGCAATCGGATCCAGCAAAGACTTTGCGCGCATTGCCCACGATTCCAAAAGCGGCGTAAGCAACGCGTCAAGATAGGGCTTCTGCCTCGCGTCGATCTCCGCCAAAGCCTCTTTCACGCGCGCCGAATCCTTCAGGTCGCGCTCCATGATGCGCCGCTGTTCCCTCAATCCCTCCAGCTCACGCTTCGCCTTGCCGATCGACATCTGGGCCGGCTGCACCGCAAAGAGATAGAGGATCGCCGCCACCGCGAGGATCAAAGCCGAGAGAAAGACGGGATTCTTCGAGGATTTGGAGGATTCTTCGCTCATTTCTCGAACCTCCTCCCCTTGCAGCGGAACTCGACGTCAAAGGCCAGCATGCGTACGCCGTCCTCGCCCGCGCGCGATTCCTGACGGATGTGGATGCGCTTCTTCTTGCGCGCGGCGGCATTCTTGTTCTTGTCAACGACAATCCACTTTCCGAACGCATCGCTCTCGATCGCCTCCATGAGCGACGTCACGGAAGCCGTGGCAGCCGTCCGGCCGGACACCCGAAACTGGACGCTCTCAATCGTGTTCGTCGGCCCCAGAAGAGGCGGCCGCTTGGGATTCTTCGGGTCGGAAAGCATCTGCGGGGGAGGTTCGGGGATCGTGAGCGCGGTCAGCTGGACCTCCTCCGGAATCACCTCCGCCAGTTTCGCCAGCAGGCCGCCGTATTTGTGGCACCCCCTCTTGTAGGCGTCCAACTGGTCGAGCTGCGACTGGCGCTCGCGCATGTCGGTCATCTGGGCGAGAATCGCCGCATGGGCCGTCTTCTTGCTTTCCAAGTCGGCGCGCGCCGAGGCGACCTTGCCGTTGAGAATCAAGCCCTGCATGAAGAGGACTCCCCACCAGATCGCGCACGCCGCGCAGAAGAGCAGGGAAAGGATCGGCAACATCACGCGCAGACGCACCGGCGAGGAGGACGCCTTCTCGTCTGGACGAAGCAGGTTCAGATGGAGGTTCGGCGACTTCATCCCTGTCCCTCCATCGCGGCGCGCGCCGCCCCGAGCGCGACCAGATATTTCTGCGACGAACCGGGCGTCAGGTCGTTCGGCAACTGGACGCCCTTGGCCAGGTTGTCAAACCCCTCGAATGCCCCCGGCGAGACGAACGGCACGCCGATCGTCTCCTCCGCGAACGAGCTCCAATAGCGCGCACCCGCCGAAAGTCCCATCAGGAAGACGCGGTCCACGTGCACGTCGTACCGTTGGGCCAGATAGTCGAGCGAGAGCTGAAGCTGTTGCAAGACAGGACTGACGAGCGGCTCCAGCGCCGGGCGCGGATCGATGAGCGCATTCTCAAGAATCGACTCCACCAGATCGTCCGTCACGCTAAGGCCGGTCTTCACCAGCTCGCGCATGACCTCGTAGCCCAGCGCGCCCGGACATTCGCGGAAGAGCAGAAGCGACCCCTTGCGGTAGGCGGCGAAGTAGATGGACGTGCGCGTGACGAACACCGCCACCGCCGTGCCGCCGGCCGCCACGAAGTCAGGCTGCTGGAGCATGGACGCCAGCAATGCCGCCGGCGCTACTTGGACGGAACAGGCCGTCGGGCGATGGCCTTCCGGCAGGAGGCGCGAGAGCCACAGCACCTGATATTCGGGCAGACCCGCCTGCAAGATAAACGGATTCTCGTCCAGCGGTACGATCACAAACCGGTTGCCGCCATACGAAGCCGGGACATACGGATCGGGCGCCTTGATCGGCTGCCCGGCCTTCTTCTCCTTCTCCGAGGGCGGCGGATCGGCGTTTCGCCGGACGCCAAGCTTCTTTTTGGCAGGAGCGGCGGCCGCAGACGACGACTGGGACTGCTCGTCTGCCAGCAACGCGTCGACGGTCGTCTGCCGGACGAACATGTCGGGCGAACTGACCGCCAACGCCGCCTGCGGGGCTTGAAAGGGATGCGGCAAGGACCATCTCGCCTGATCGTGCAAATCGTCCCAGGACGATGGCATCTTGCCGTCGGGCGGCGGCACGAACCCGGCGGCGACGATTTGAACCGTCCCCTTTCGGCGTTGGAGACGCACTGCCGGACATCCGCGCGGATCGGCGGGATCCCAAAACACGCCCGTCACGTCGGACGGCCCGCGACGGCCAAAGGAGCCTCCTGCCGCAGATTTCTCCCACGGCATCTTGACGTCAATCGTCTTGTCCTTTGTCAAT
>CAMNLN010000221.1 GCA_946543025.1 uncultured Verrucomicrobiota bacterium | reverse complement strand
CTTCCGCAGCGACCCGACCCCTACTGCTCAACGAACCAGTTTTCCGAGCAAGGAGAGGTTCGCCTGCGCCATTTCTTCCCAGAGGTCGCGATAGGGTCGGTCTGTCACCGAGAGGAGCCCCGTGTTGTAGCTCTCGCCGCCGATGCCCTGGAAGTAACGCCCCGTCGCCGCCTGATCGATGAGCGTGAACCATTCCACGCCCACCACGAACCCGATTTCGGCCGCCGTCCCCACGTAGCGCCCGTACGCCTTGCCGCGTTCGCGTTGCGTCGGCATGTCGAACGTGAACGGCCCCACGTTTGACTCGCGGCCGGACGAATAGAAGAACTCGCTCCAGATCTGCGGCAGCCCGCCGCTCCATTCATAGACGCGCTTCACGAACGCGCGATCGATCTCGCGCGCGTAGTAGTTGATGCTGATCGCGTCCAAGTGTTTCCCCGCGACGCGGCAAAGCGTCTCGTTGTCAGCCGTCGACGGCATCCAGCGGTTGCCGAGCAGCAGATGGTTGGGATCGCGCGCGCGGAACGCCTTCTCGATCACGCTGTAGTACTTCTCGATGAAATCCACGGCGAACGCCTCCGCCGTCTTGCCCGAAGCCGCGAACGCGCGCTTCGCCGCCCAGCCGTCGTCAAGCTCCGGAAGTGCGCGGGCGATCGCCTCGAACGCCTGTTCGTTGTCGAGGAAGTAGCCGATCAGCAGAGGATCCTCCGCGTCCGCCCGCACGGCGTCGAGCGCCTGCTCCACCGCCTTTACCGTCTCCGCGTCGTACGGGTCGAACATTCCGCGCACGGTGGGAAGCTTCTTGATGCTCCAGAACGGGAACTGCTTCACATAGGGGAACGACGCGGCGCGGGCGGCCGCCGGCACCTCGCCGAACGCGCCCATCGAGTTGAAGCCTGCCTGGCGCACGCGCACGATGTTCCGCTTGGCCGCGCCCGTCCAGTCATACGATCCGAACTTGCGCACGAGGTTAGCGCGGTAGTACGAGACGGCCCGCGCACTCCAGTACGGCTCGTCCGCCTTCCACGCGGCGGCGAACGGCCCCGCGCGCGGGGGAATCCACTCGAACGCGTCCTCGCGCCCCGTCACATCCGTCAGGTCGTCCCCCCCGCCGAACACGCACACGCCCAGATGGAAGAACGCGTTGCCTGCCGGATCCACGAGCCAGTGCCGCGCACCTCGCTTCTCATGGTGGAAAAAGCCCGTCTTTTTCAGCCCGATCGTCCGCCCCGTCCCCTCGATGCCGCCGAAAGCGTCCAGCCGAACGCCCGCACGCGCGAGCCGTCCGGCAAAATCAAGCGAGCGATAGAATTCATTTTCAGCTGCGACATCCGCCTTCAGCTCGTCCTCATTCGAGATCTTTCCTGGAAAATCGCGCGGCGTCTGCCCGAACTTGTCCACCAGTTTCTTCCGCCCCTGTGCCGGCTTGAACGTGTACGTCATCCGCCACTGCTTCATTTCCGCCGGCAGAAAAATGCGGTACTCGAACGTGTTCCAGTTCCACTTGCGGTTGTCCTGCACTTCAAAGTAGGTTCCAACGGGAAAGCCGAGCGTGAGCGTCTCGCCGTTGACGTCCTTCACGGCGACCTCGCGTCCGTTGCCCTTGAACAGCTTCTCGTCAAGCCCGAGCGCGAACGGGAACGCCCCTTCCTGCGCGTCCACGCGCCACGCGCCGCCTTGGATGAAGCTCGTCGGCACGAGCATGGAAAGAAGCATCTGTTCCGACTTCGCTTCCGTCACCGCAAAGTCCACCGCACCTTCGGCGGCGGCGAGCTTCACCTTTCCCGTTTGGCACTCCAGGCGGAACGTGCCGGCCAGCGGGCACTTGAACACGACCTTCTCGCCCTCGAACTTCGCCTCGAATGCCGGCGCCGTGCAACACCCAAGCGCCAATAAGCACATAACGACGATTCTCATCCGCGTCTCCATTTCTCGATCGTTCGATGCCGGCGGATCAGTTACTTGCCCAGCGCCTCTTCGCGCGCCTTGCCTGTCGCCGGCAGGCCGAAGTCCGTCGGACGGCCCTTCGCCTGGCGCGAGAGGAAGTCGAGCCCCGCCGCGTAGTTGCCGCCGTGCCCGCCCTCCATCAAGGTGAAGCGCACGTTCGCCGACGTGCGCCGAAAGTGGATGCGCATCCGATCGGAGTAGAACGGATCCTTCGGGCCGTCGTACGCCAGCGCGGACGGCACCTGCTGCGTCTCCTCGATGGCGGCGATGTCCGCCTCGCTCACGCGGTCTTCGGGGTTGGCGAGCGCGTTGAACGCGCGGAAGGAGTGTCCCACGGGGACAGACCCCTTCCAGCCGTCGTGGATGCCCGTGACGACGTACGCGCCCACGCCCGCCTTCTTCGCGCGGTCGAGCCACGTGAGCGGCGAGCGACGGGCGTATTCCTCCGGCTTCTCGGCAGGCGTGCCGCCGCACGCCTGCTCAAGCATTTTCGCGTAGTTCTTGCCGCGTCCGGGATGGTCGAGCAGGGAGTCGGCGTGCCAGCGCGCAAGGTCGGTGATCGGACAGAACGCCGCCCCCGCCGCAAAGATCTCGGGATGCCGCCCGAGCATGAGGAGCGTCATGTGTCCGCCGCCGGAGCCGCCCGCGATGTACACGCGCGCGGAATCGATCTTCGTGTGCGCCTTCGCGTAGTTCACGGCGTCGACGATGTCCTGCACGGCCGGATCGCCGCCGCAGGCGGGCGGCGTCTTGTTCGGCCCCCGGAAGTTCGGCCCCACCATCGCCCAGCCGCGTTTCTTCGCATAGTCGAGCACGGTCTTGTAATGCGACGTCGCCTTGTAGTCGAAGCTCCACGTGTGCAGGCCTACGATCAGCGGCACGGGGTTCGTCTTCGCCGCCTCCGGCGCCCAGAAGTAGCACGGCTGCAACGTGCCGTCGTGCGTCGACTTCACCTGCACGAGGATCTTCGTCCAGGCGGGACCCGGATCGGCCGGCTTCGCGGGCGCGGCCCGAAGACCGGCGGCCGCCGCCAAAACGACGGCGAGTGCCACGCCGCCGCGAATGGTTCTCACGCCGAATCGCGCCCCTGCGCGCATCTTGTCTTTCGTTTTCATGTTCGTAGCATACCACAACTTGAACAACCGTGCAACCTACCGCACGTCGACCGACACGGTGGCGCTCACCCCTTCCGCCGTCGCGCACGCGATCACGTGCCGTCCCGGCTCGGAGGCGACCACGAACGGCACGAGCCCAAGGCTCTCGCCCGCCGGCACGCCGTCCACGAACCACCAGAGCCTCGCCCCGTCGGGATTTCCCGCCACCTGGCAGACGATTCTCTGGCGGATGCCACCCGGCACGCGGCGGAACGTCGCGCCATCCTCCGGGCGGGCGATCGCAAGAGCCCCGGCGGCCGCGATCCGTCCCGAGAAAGCCGCCAGCGACGGGTCGATCCGTTCTGTCACGTTTCCGTCCAGGTCGCGGCAGTGTACTGGACAAAGCGCCGCGCGGCTCCGCCCCGCGAGCGCGCGCCCCACCTCCGTCACGGGACAGTCCGCGTTCGCGGGCAATCCCGTGAGCGAACAGACGCGGCGACGTGTCACCTCGTTCGGCTCGACGAACCACGGCCCGTCCTGGCGAGGATAAAGCGACCGCGCGATGCGCCAGGCGAGCGGCGCGGCCGCCTTCGCGCCAACGAGCGTCGTGTCGCCGAATCCGCCCGACACGTGTCCGCACCAGACGCCCACCACGTATTCGGGATTCCACGCGACGGTCCATGCGTCCCGGTAGGCGGCGCTCGTGCCCGTCTTCCATGCGAATCGCACGGTCGCCACGTCGGCCACATGCCCCAACGCCGCCGCGCTCCGTTCGTCCCCCGACAGCATGTCGCTCACAAGCCAACACGCGCCAGGCGAAAAGATGCGCGTACCGGCCCGTTCTTCCGACGCTTCATGCGCAAACGCGCACGGGCGTTTCCAAACGCCGCCACGCGCGATCGCCCCGTAGGCCGCCGTCAGTTCCAGAAGCGACGTCTCCACGTTTCCGATCGCCATTCCAAGCCCGAACATGCCGTCTGGCTCCTTCATGTTCACGAACCCCAGCTCGCGCAACGTGCCGCCGAACCGTTCAAGCTCCACGTCCTTCAACAGGCGCACGAACGGGACGTTGAGCGACAGGACGAGCGCGTCGCGCACCGTCACCAGCCCGCGATGGCGCGCATCGAAGTTGGCGGGACGATATCCCTTGAAAGCCATCGGGATGTCCGCAAGCCGTTCCTCCGGCGTGACAAACCCCCGGTCGAGCGCGTACGCGACCAGGAACGGCTTGAGCGTCGATCCGGCCGGACGCGGCGCAAGGGCCACGTTCACCTGCCCGGCATCGCCCCCGAAGTAGTTGCCGCTGCAGGCAAGCGCCGTCACCGCGCCCGTATCGACGCGCATCACGACCGCCGCCACGGAATAGCCGCCCTTCTCGGCGGCCTCGGCGACGACATGCTCGCATAGGCCCTGGATGTCGGCGTCAAGCGTGGTGACGCAGTCGCCGCCTTGCCGCTGCGCCGCCCGGCCGCGCCCCAGGCAGCGCAACGCCCAGTCGCAGAAATACGGGTGGCGGAACGGGCGCGGCGCGCGGCAGACGACCGGCTTTACCGACTGCGCCGCCTTCATCTGCTCGTCCGCGACCATGCCGAGCGCCCTCATGCGCCCCAGCACGTAGTCGCGCCGACGGATGGCACGTTCGAACCCTCGGTCCGGACGGAACCGGCTCGGCGCCTGTACCATCCCCGCGAGCATGGCCGCCTCGCCCAGACCCAGCTGCTTCGCGCCTTTCCCGAACCAGCCGTTTGCCGCCGCCTCGATGCCGATGAAGTTCGACCCGAACGGCGCGCGATTGAGGTACTGCGAAAGAATCCACCGCTTGTCCTTCGAGCGTTCCATCTTGAGCGCCATCACGGCTTCCTTGAACTTCCACCACAATGTTTTCGGGTGCGGCCGAATCAGCCGCACGGCCTGCATCGTGATGGTTGACGCGCCCGAGACCCGCCGCCGATGGAAGAGGTTTTGAAAGGTCGCGCGAAGCACGCTGAGCGGACGGACTCCGCGATGTTCCCAGAACGTCCCGTCCTCCGCCGCCACAAGCGCCTTCACGATCCAGTCGTCGGGATCGGCCACGTAGTACGGGCGGCAGTCGACGTCGCCGGTTCCCAGCGAAACGCGCATCACCTCTCCTCCCGCGTCGCGCAGCACCACGCCGCCCGCGTAGGCCTCCGCCCCCTCGTCTGTCCACCCAATGCCAATCCATGCCGCCGCCAGCGCGGCGGCGAACACGACGGCGGCACTGGCTCCCGTCTTCAGCAGGAGACCGCCCGCCCGAATCTTGGAACGCGCTCGCATCGTACGTGGGATCCGTTGTCTTCCCACACGTTACTCGCGCGCGCAAGCCGAATCTTACGCGGCGCTACCGGAAAATCAGCGCCGTGCCGCCAGACTTGACCGTCGCGTAGAGGACACCGCCCTCTATGGAGACGCCCAGCGTGACGGGATCGAGGCCCGCGTTCGCCGCCGTCATCTTCTCTGGCACCGTCACCGCGCCCGTCACCTCCGCGAGCGGGATCTTCATGCCGTACGCGAGCGGATCCTCCGCCGTGCGCCCGAAGTCCACCGTCAGCGCGCCTTCGCACGCGAGATTCCCTTCCACCAGCAGCAGGTCGCCCGCCGTCCCGGCGTCGTCCGCCGTCAGCGCGAGCGTCGCGCCCGCCGCGAGCGTGAGGTTCGTCGTCGCGAACACCGTGCCGTACGCGCCCTCGGTCGCGCCTACCGTCAGGCGTTCGCCCACGCGCAACGTGCCGTTCACCACCTGCGGCGAGAGGTTGCCGTCGAGCGACGTCACAGTCGCGAACGTCACCGTGCCGCCGCCCAGGTCGATCGCGCCGTCCTTCCGGAGAATCAGCTCGTCGGACGCGACGGATCCGGCAATCCTGAGCGTACCGCCCTCTACCGCAGTCGGGCCCGTGTAGGTGTTCGCGCCGGAAAGCGTCAGGAGTCCGG
>CAMNLN010000220.1 GCA_946543025.1 uncultured Verrucomicrobiota bacterium | reverse complement strand
GCCGTCCGTGCAAGTTCATGCGGCCATCGGACGTCAAAAAATACAAGGAAACGGATTGCGAGCATAGTTTGTTGTGCTATAATGCTCCCAATTCCGGCGAATTGCCACCGGTCTCTAAAAGGAAAAACGACATGGCTACCAAAAAGATTGAAAAGCTCGCCATCGACGGCGGCAAGAAGGTCTGGACCAAGGGATTCCCCGCTTGGCCGCAGTTCGACAAGAAGACCGACAAGAAGGTGCTGGACATCCTTCACTCGGGCAAGGTGAACTACTGGACGGGACCCGTCGGCATGCAGTTCGAGGAAGCGTGGGCGAAGTGGCTCGGCGTCAAGAACGCGGTCTCCGTCTCCAACGGGACGGCGGCATTGCATGTCGCGCTCACGGCGCTTGGCGTAGGCTCCGGCGACGAAGTGATCTGCACCTCCTACTCCTTCATCGCGTCTTCGTTCTGCGCGCTTCAGGCAGGCGCCCTTCCCGTATTCGTCGATGTCGGGACCGACCATCTGATCAACCCCAAGAAGATCGAGGCGGCGATCACCCCGCGCACGAAGGCCATCGTGGTCGTCCACCTCTACGGAATGGTCGCCGACATGGACCCGATCATGAAGATCGCCAAGAAGCACAAGCTGTTCGTGGTCGAGGACTGCGCGCAGTGCTTTGGCGGCGTCTACAAGGGGAAGAAGGCCGGCACGATCGGCACTGTCGGATGCTTCTCGTTCTGCCAGTCGAAGCACTTCACGACGGGCGGCGAGGGCGGCATGGTTTGCTGCAACGACGACGAACTGGCATGGGAGATCCGTTCCGTGCGCGACCACGGCTACGACGTACGTGCCAAGCTCAACCTCCTCAAGATGGAGGGCAAGCAGCTCTACATCCACCGCCGCGTGGGCTACAACTTCCGCATGACCGAAATCCAAAGCGCGATTGGGCTCGGCGAACTGAAACGGTTCGACAAGTGGAACCTGCCGCAGCGCAAGAAGCTCGGCAAGTTCCTCATCAAGTCGCTGGCGGGCCACCCGCTCGTCAAATACGCGCCCGTCGACACGCCCGAGCGGCAGAACGCGTTCTGGCTCGTGCCATTCGTCCTCGACACGGCGAAGCTGAAATGCACGATGAAGGAGTTCATCGCCGCCGTTCAGGCCGAGGGCGCGTTCGCCTACTCGGTGTTGTGGCCCGAGATGTACAAGGAGGAGGCGTACACCAGGCAGAAGGGATTCGGCTCGCGCCAGTATCCGTTCAAGGACCCAGCCGCGCGCAAGATCGACTACACGAAGTGCAGTTGCCCGATGGCGCACTCGATGGCAGACGCGACGATCTCGTTCTGGACGCATCCGACCTACACGCTCGCCCACATGAAGGCGGACGTGGCCGCGTTCAAGAAGGTCGCCACGGCGATGATGAAGTAACGGCAGGCGCGGCGGGGGCCGCAAGCACCTCGCCGCGCGCTCGTTTTCACGCACCAAGTCCCGGAAGAAAGAGGATTTGCCCATGTCAAAGGTTAAGTATGCCCTCATCGGATTCGGCGGCATCGCGGAGAACCGTGTCGCCAAGGAGGGATTCGCATGCGACGCCGGCCGGTTTAGGCCGCTCCGGTTCGCCAAGCTCGTCGGCGCGACCGACCTGAACCCCATGCGCGAATCTGCCGCCAAGGCGCTCGGGCTCGCGTGGTACCGCAGTCTCGACGAGGTGTTGGCGGACGACTCGATCGACGCGGTCTACGTCGCAACGAACAATCTCAGCCACGTGCCGCTCGCAGCCAAGGCCCTCAAAGCCGGCAAGCACGTGATCGTCGAAAAGCCGATGGCCACGTCGGTTTCCGACGCCCGCAACCTCGCCAAGCTCGCCAAGTCGAAGGGACTTTCGCTCACCGTCGACCACATGATGGTGAACAACGCCTGGAACGTCGCCGGCAAGGCCGCGATGGCCCGCGGCGCGCTCGGCATCGTCAACGACTGCCGCTTCCACATGGAGTTTGCCTACGGCTACGACCCCGCGGAGGCCGCGACGTGGCGCTGCTCGAAGGTGGAGGAGATGGGCGGTCCGATCGGCGACGTCGCCAGTCACTGCTTCTATGTGGCCGAATTCATGTTCGGCAAGCGAATCAAGCGCGTCGGAGCGGTCTACTACCCAAAGGTCATGAAGATCAAGGCCGAAGACGGCGCGTACGTCAAGTTCTTCTTCGAGGACGGCATGCAGGGCAGCGTCGGCTGTGCCTTCTCCGAGATGCGCGGTGGCCTTGCCGGCACCCTCACGAACCTCGGCTACGAGATATACGGCAGCAAGGCCGCGATGCGCGGCTACGGCACGATGTTTCAGCTCTCCGGCTACACGGACGAGCCCATCGTGCAGCGCCTCGAGATCGACGACGGAAGGAGCGTCCGTCCGGTCCGCCCCGCAAAGATACGGAATATCTACCAGACGCTCATCGAGGGACACGCGAAGTCCGTCATCGACGGCAAGCCGCTGACGGGCGACGACGCGGTGCACAACCTGGCGCTCTGCGCCGCCTGCCACGCCTCCGCCAAGCAAGGCGGCAAGATCATTTCAGTAGATTGACAGAGGAGCGTCATGAGGAAAATCGCCATAGCAGTATTCGCGCTCGCATCCGTCGCGACCGTTTGCGCAAAGGAGTTCAAGGCGGGATTCGCCCGCAGGGACGTCACGCCTCCGTTCGGCATCTTCATGCCGGGCTACTTCAAGCAGAGGCACGCCAAGTCCGTCCTCGACCCGCTTCAGATCAACTGCGTAGCGCTGAGCGACGGCAAGAAGACCGCGTTCGTCATGCAGATAGACACAGAGAGCCTGTCCGATTACGTTGCGGATAAAATGCGCGATGCCATCGTGGATGCAACCGGGGTGGCGCGCGACGCGATACTGCTGCACGCATCGCATACGCACGACGGCGGGCAACTCACGCAAGCCGCCGAGTTCGGCACGAAGACCTCTGCGAAAACCGAGCGCCTCGCCGGACTCTACAGCCAGATGGCGACGTCACGCGCCGCCGACGCGGCGGTGGAGGCGATCCGCGACCTCAAGCCGGCGAAGCTCTCGTACCAGCGCTCGTTCGCGAGGCGCATCTCGTTCGGCCGCCGCTACCTCATGAAAGACGGCAAGGTGCGCACGAACCCCGGCACCAACAATCCCGATATCGTCAGGCCTGCCGGAGAGCCGCCGGACGAGTCCGTGCAGGTGCTGCGAATCGACCGCGAAGACGCTCTGCCGATCTGCATGATCAACTTCCAGACCCATCCCGACGTCGTCGGAGGCGAGACCATCACCGCAGACTGGCCCGGCCTCACGCGTACCGTCTTCGAGGCGGCAACTCTCGGCAAGGCACGTTGCATCGTAATCAACGGCACGCAAGGCGACGTCAATCACTGCAACGTGATGCCCAAGCCAGGGGAGCTTAACGGCCTCAAGCGAGACTTCGACGACGTCGACCGCGGCTACGAGCACTCCTGGCACATGGCGAACGTCATCGCCGCCGCCGCGCTCTCCGTATGGCTGAAGTGCGTCCCGCTTGACGCGGGCGACATCAACTACAGGTGCGATATCGTAAGGGTCCCGGCCCAGAAGGCGAAGGACACGGACGAGAAAAATCTCGCCTGGGCCAATATGGTCTGGAAGATGCATGCCGACGGCAAGGACTCCGAGATTACCAGGAAATTCGGATGGGCAGGAATGGAGCTGACGACTGAAGTGGCCCGCGCCGGCCGTATCCGCAAGATGGCGAGCCACGCGGACTTCCACGACCTTCCGATCTACGCGGTGACGATCGGCAAGTCCGTTGCGTTCGGAGGATTCCAGGGCGAGCCCTTCAACGACATCGGCAAGGCGGTAAAGAAGAATTCGCCGTTCACTCTCACGATTCTTTCCTGCCTGACAAACGGCAGCCGCGGATACTTCCCCTTCTCCGATGCCTATGTCGGCGGCGGATACGAGTCCGCGACCTCGCCGTTCGGGCCTTCCGTCGCCGATGACCTCATCGCCGGACAGCTCAAGCTTCTCGGGGACCTCGCAAAGTAACGCGCGCATGGACAGGGTCAAGCGCTACGCCATCTATCTCCTGGTCATCGCCGGTTGTGGCGGGCTGCTTTTCGACTTCGGAGGGACGATCATCGGGCCGGCCCTGCCTTACATCGGGCCGGCCGACGAAAACCCCGGCAGTCTCGGCCTGTTCTCCACCGCCCAGGTATCCCACCTGTCGAGCGCCGTGGTAATGTGCGCTGCGCTTGCGTGCCTTGTCGCCGGCTGGCTAGCCGAGAAGCTTGGCCGCAAGCTCATGATGCTGGTTTCCGCAGCGATCGCGGCGGTCGCGTGCCTGCCGATCTGCCTGACGGGAGGGAACTACGCCTGGTTCTTCCTCGGCCGGGCGATGCAAGGCGTCGCGGCAGGTTTCATCGGTGTAGTCGTTCCCATGTATCTCGCCGAATGCCTTGACGCAAACAGCCGCGGCAAGGGCGCGGGGATGTTCCAGCTCCTCGATTTCATCGGCATCACCTTCTGCTCGGTCGTGGGGCTCGTCGTCGTCCATGCGATCGGCGCGGCGGACGACGCGGCCGTCACCGCCGCGCAGAAGTCGTTCGCCTGGAAGACGATCTTCTGGTCGAGCGCCGTACCAGCGGTGGTGTTCTTCCTTGGCGTCCTCGGGTTAAAGGAGTCTCCGCGCTGGCTCTACCGCCGAGGACGCCGGGAAGAGGCCCTTGCCGCCCTTGCCGCCAACAACGGGGCGGACAAGGCCAAAGATATCCTCGACGAGATGATCGCGGGCGACGCGGCGGATGCCGCCGAAAAGGCTGCCCTCTCCGAGGCGACGAGGGGTGACACCCTATTCCAGCGCAAGTACGTGCTGCCGTTCTGCATCTCCCTTGCCGTACTCGTATGCAACCAGGCGACAGGCATCACGGCGATTCAGTATTTCACGATTCCGATGTTCATGAAGGCCGGGCTGGCGCAGACGACCGCCAATGCGGCGAATCTCGTCGTATGGCTTGTCCCCATTCCTGTCACGGCCGTGGCGCTGAACCTCGTCGACCGCTGCGGGCGAAAGACGTTGCTCAAGATCGGCACCCTCGGCTTGTTCGCCGCCTTGATATGCGTGGCGAGCGTATTCCTCATGCTGGACAGAGACGTCTTCCGCGCGGGACTCGTCGCCGGATGGACGACCGTGTCCGGAATCGCGCTTTTCGTGGCGTCCTTTTCCATCGGTCCCGGCGTCGTCGTGTGGCTGGCGCTTTCCGAGCTTATGCCCGGGCGCATCCGTGCGAACGGCATGGCGATCGTGCTGTTCATCAATCAGGTGATCGCATTCGCCATGGCCGACGCCTTTCTGCCCTTGCAGAAGGCGTATGGGTACGCGCCGTTGCTCTACGCCCTCGCCTTCTTCGCGTTCATCTACTTCCTGACGGCGGTTTTTCTGCTCCCCGAGACAAAAGGCAAATCGCTCGAGGAAATCGAACGGATCTTTGACCGCCACACGCCCGTGCGTTCGGCGGCGTCCCGGCACGAACGAGCGTCCTATAGACGCCACAAAGAAATATAGGGATTTTCCGGCGGGATTCGCCTTGCTACGCGGCATGGGAAATCAAGTTAAAGACGGATGCAATGTCCTTGCGATACCGCCCGTCAGCTGAACAGAAGTAAGTTATATCATATCGTGCTTGCCAGGTCAAAGCGCACAGGAAACGCAACGCTTGGCCCGGCTACAGTTGTCACGCCCTACGCTACCTTGCGGACGTCAAACGGAACCTTGCAATCATTTTCGTCATGTTGGCATAAAGCCTCCTCACATCAAATTCATGTCTGGCTTTAGGCTTTGGCGGCTTCATCCCCGCCTTCGCCCGTTGCTGCTTCTGCATCGCCGCCAGTCGCCTGGTCTTTACAAGTCCCATCAACTTAAGCCTTTCTTTGCATTTCGCCTCTTCCCTTTAGGTCCAGGCTTGCGCGGGCGGCCACGCCGTTTGCGCTTGTAGTAGCCAGCCGCCGTCTTCTCTTAGTACCGTTTGAAGATGGTCG
>CAMNLN010000219.1 GCA_946543025.1 uncultured Verrucomicrobiota bacterium | reverse complement strand
CGACCAGACGCTCACGCAGGACGCCACCGGCACGATGGCCTACCTGCAGTTCGAGTCGATGGACGTGCCGCATGTCCGCAACGAGCTGGCCGTGAGCTACGTGGACCACAACACCGTGCAGATCGGCTTCGAGAACGCCGACGACCACGATTTTCTGCAGTCCGTCGCGAAGAAGTTCGGCATCGTCTACTCCAAGTGCGGAAACGGCATCTGCCACCAGCTCCACCTGGAGCGATTCGGCAAGCCCGGCAAGACGCTTCTCGGCAGCGACAGCCACACGCCCACGGGCGGCGGCATCGGCATGGTGGCGATCGGCGCGGGCGGCATCGACATCGCCGTCGCCATGGCCGGCGGCGCGTTCCATATTCCGACGCCGAAGGTGCGCGGCGTCAAGCTGACGGGCCGCCTTCCGAAGGGCTGCAGCGCGAAGGACGTGATCCTGAAGGTCCTGGAGAAGTACGGGACGAAGGGCAACGTGGGCTGGATCTTCGAGTACTTCGGGCCGGGCGTGAAGACGCTCGACGTGCCGAGCCGCGCCACGATCACGAACATGGGCGCCGAGCTGGGCGTGACGACGAGCGTATTTCCGAGCGACGCCGTGACGAAGCAGTTCCTCGCCGCGCAAGGGCGCGCGAAGGACTGGACGGAGCTGGTCGCGGACAAGGGCGCGGCGTATGATGACACGTTCGAGATCGACCTCTCGAAGATCGAACCTCTCATGGCCGCGCCGCATTCGCCCGGAAACGTCGTCACGGTGAAGTCTCAGAAGGGTACGAAGGTCAACCAGATCATGATCGGCTCCTGCACGAACAGCTCGTACCGCGACATCCGCACCGTGGCGCTGATCCTGAAGGGGAAGCGCGTGGCGGAAGACGTGGAGGTGGGCATCGCGTGCGGCTCGCGCCAGGTGGTGCAGATGCTGGCGGCGGACGGTTCGCTCGAGATTCTCGTCAAGGCCGGGTGCCGCATCCTGGAGAACGCCTGCGGCTTCTGCATCGGCGCGCACATGAGTCCGCGCACGGGCGCCGTCTCGCTGCGCACGAACAACCGCAACTTCGAGGGCCGCAGCGGCACGAAGAGCGCGCAGGTGTACCTTGTCAGTCCCGAAACGGCGGCGGTAAGCGCCTTGACTGGCAAGGTGACGTCGCCGCTCGGCGCGAAGATTCCGTCCGTTCCCGCGCCGAGGAAGTTCCCGATCGACGACTCGATGTTCCTCTACCGCGCCACGGCCGGCAAGGGCGTGCGGAAGACGGAGATCGTGCGCGGCCCGAACATCGCGCCTGTTCCGAAGGGCCAGCCGATGGCGGAGAAGTACGCGGCCGTCTGCGCGATCAAGGTGGGCGACAAGATCACGACCGACCACATCATGCCGGCGGGCGCGCGGCTCAAGTTCCGCTCGAACGTGCCGCAGTACGCGAAGTTCGTGTTCGAGCCGTGCGATCCGGCGTTCCACGACAAGTGCCTCGCAAACGTGAAGGACGGCCGCGTGAACGTGATCGTGGCGGGCGAGAGCTACGGACAGGGGTCTAGTCGCGAGCATGCCGCGCTCTGTCCGATGTACCTGGGCGTGAAGGCAGTGATCGCCAAGTCCATCGAGCGCATCCATCGCGCGAACCTCATCAACTTCGGCATCGTGCCGCTGACGTTCGACGATCCGAAGTCGTACGACGCGCTGCAAGCGGGCGAAAAGCTGGAGCTGTCGAACATCGGTTCGGCGGTGAAAGGCGACGGCAGGGTGACGGTGAAGCGGGCGGACGGCACGTCGTTCGGGGCCACCGCCACGCTTTCCGCGCGCGAGAAGCACCTGCTTCTGTGCGGCGGGCTGCTCGCCTCGCTGAAGTAGCCGCCGAAAAAAATCCCCCGGCTCGGTACCATACATGCTATAATGGGCGGGCGATGAAGGAAAAGAAGTCCAGGAAGAGACGTCTGGTTCTGGCGGGAATCGCCGTTTGCGCGGCGGTTGTCGTCTTTTTCCTGGCGCGCGGCAAAAAAAGCGCGGGCGAGGACGTGCCCACGTTTGCCGTCGCCGAGGGGCCTCTCACGATCGGCATCACGTCGTCCGGCACGATCCAGAGCCGCGACAAGGTGGTGCTGAAGAGCGAGCTGGAAGGCAACAACGTCGTCATCTGGGTGATCGACGAGGGCGTCAACGTGAAGGCGGGCGACCTGCTCCTTGAGTTCGACTCAGCCGCGCTCGTCAACAAGCGGAACGAGCAGGAGATCACCGTCGCCACCACCGAAGGCAACCTCATCATCTCGCAGGAGAAGCTGGAGGTCACCAAGGGCGACTGCGACGCGAACCTGCTGGAGCGCGAGGTGGACGTGACGCTCGCGAAGATGAGGCTCGAGAAGTACGAGAAGGGCGACTATCCGCAGGAGGAGCGCACGTACGACGCCGACATCGCGCTTGCGGACGAGGAGGTTCAGCGCGCCGCCGAGAAGCTCGAATGGTCGCAACGGCTCGCGAAGGAGGGCTTCCTCACCCGTACCGAGCTTCAGGCCGACGAGCTGGCGCTCCGCCGCAAGGAGATCGCCCTCGAGATGGCGCGGACGAAAATGAACGTGCTGACGAACTACACCGTCGTCCAGCAGCGCGCCACGAACGAGTCCTCCCTCCGCAAGGCCACGCGCGCGCTCGCCCGCACGAAGTGGCAGAACAAGTCGATCATCCGTCAGGTGGAGACGGAGATCATTCAGCGCATGCGCGAGCGCGACCGGGCGACGAACCGTCTGGCCGAGCTGGACTTCCAGATATCGAAGTCCAAGATCTACGCGCCCACGAACGGCGTCGTCCTCTATGCCTCCACCGTCCAGATCGCCCGCCGCCGCTGGTGGACCCGGCCGCTTGCCGTGGGCGAGACGGCCGTGCAGCGCCAGGAGCTCATCTACATCCCGCTCGACACGGGCATGATCGTGGAGATCATGGTGCCCGAGGCTTCGCTCAACAAGCTCGCGGTCGGCATGTCCGCGAACGTGAAGGTGGATGCGTTCCCCGACAAGGTTTTTCACGGCAAGCTCGCCAAGATCGGCATCCTGCCGGACGGGCAGAGCGCGCAGCTGAACCCGGACCTGAAGATGTACAAGTGCGAGCTTGAGTGCGACTTCTCCGACGTGGTGATCCGTCCGGGCATGAGCTGCGACGTGGAGCTGGTGAAAGATTCCTTCGAGAAGGTCCTCTATTGCCCGATGCAGTGCGTGACGCGCATCGACGGCGTGCCGCACGTGTACGTGCGCGCGGGCGACGAGTGGATGCCGCGCAAGGTGGAGGTCGGCCTCGACAACAACCGCATGATCCATCTCGTTTCGGGCGTCGCGGCGGGCGAGGTGATCATGATGGCGCCGCCGGTGAAGGAGTCGAACGACCCTGCGGCGGCCGTGCCGGACGCCGAGAACCCGCCCAAGGAGCCGCCAGAACGGCAAGCCGATCCCGCCAAGCCTGATGGCGGGCGGAAGCGCGTGCGTCCGCTTCCCCGGAAGACGCCTGACCCGGACGTCGCCAAGCGTTAGCAGGGAGCGGACATGTTCCCTGTCGAGGCCATCCTTCCGCAGATTCGGAATTCCCTGGAAAAGAACCGCGACGTGGTGCTGCGCGCGCCGCCCGGAAGCGGCAAGACTACCTGCGTGCCGCCTGCGTTGCTGGATGCGCCGTTCCTGAAGGGAAAGAAGATCCTCATGCTGGAGCCGCGCCGGCTCGCGGCGCGCAGCTGCGCGGCGTACATCGCGCGCAAGCTGGGCGAGGGCGTGGGCGAGACGGTCGGCTTCCAGGTGCGCCTGGAGCGCAAGGTGTCCGCCCGCACGCGGCTCGAGATCGTCACGGAGGGCCTGCTCGCGCAGCGGCTCGTGGCAGATCCCGAGCTGGCCGACGTGGGGTTGCTCGTATTCGACGAATTTCACGAACGGTCGCTCGCGTGCGACCTTGGCTTCGCGATGGCCGTGGATGTGCGGCGGGCGTTGCGGCCCGACCTGCGGCTTCTCGTGATGTCGGCCACGCTGGACGTCGACGCGATCGCCGCGCACTTGGGCGACGCGGATGTCCACACGGCCGAGGCGCGGATGTTCCCGGTGGAGACGCGCTACCTGCAGGTGGAATCGACGGCCCCCATCTCCGTGCAGATGGCGGGCGCGGTGAGGCGCGCGCTCGCGGCGCCGGGCGGCGACGTTCTTTGCTTCCTGCCGGGCGAAGGGGAGATCAAGAGATGCCAGGAGGAACTGCGGGAGGATTTTTCCGCGCGCGGGGTCTCGGAAGCGCAGGGAAGGGCGGTGGAGGTTCTGCCGCTGTACGGCGCGCTGCCGAAGGACGAACAGGATCGCGTGGTGGCGCGGCGCGTTGGGGTCGGCTTGCCTCGGCGCGTGATTCTTTCCACCTCCATCGCCGAGACGTCGCTGACGATCGAGGGCGTGACGACGGTGATCGACTCGGGGCTGATGCGCGTGAGCCGATTCTCGCCGCGTTCGGGCATGAGCCGGCTGGAGACGCTGCGCCTTACGCGGGACCGCGCCGAGCAGCGCCGGGGGCGCGCGGGACGCGTCTGCCCCGGCGTGTGCCTTCGCCTCTGGACGGAGGCGCAGGATCGCCTGCTTCAGCCGGCCATGAAGCCGGAGATCGCGGATGCCGACCTGGCGCCGACGGTCCTGACGGCGGCGACGTGGGGCACGACCGCGCTGGATGGCCTTCCGTGGCTTACGCCGCCGCCCGCCGCCAGCTGGGAGAACGCAAAGGGCGTGCTGCGAATGCTGGGCGCGCTCGACGCGGACGGACGCATCACGGCGCACGGGCGGCAGATGGCGCGCCTGCCCGTCCATCCGCGCCTCGCGAACATGATCCTGCGCACGGACTCGCCAGAGGCGTGTACGCTCGCGGCCATCCTTGAGGAGCTGCCGAACGGCGGACCGCGCCGCGAGACGGACGTGCGCCGCGTGCTGGATCTTGTGCGCGAGCGGCCCAACGACCGTTTCGCGCGCCGTGTGCGCGAGCTGGCGCGGCGCTGGGAAAGGTTCTGTGGCGGTCGCGCGGGGGCGCGCCCCTCCCTTGTGGAGCCGGGCGAGCTGCTGTGCTTCGCGTTCCCAGACCGCATCGCGCGCAACCGTGGCAACGGCTCGTTCCAGATGACGGGAGGACGCGGCGCGTTCATGGAGCGCACGGAGGCGCTTGCGACGGCGGACTATCTGGTGCTGTGCGACCTTGACGACGGCGGCGGCGACGCGAAGATCCATCTTGCCGCGCCTATCGCCGAGGAGGCCATCGAGGACATCTTCAGGGACGAGATCGAGGAAGCCGTGCAGACGACGTGGGACAGGCGCACGGAGTCCGTAAGCGCCGTCAAGGTACGCCGTCTGTGGAAAATGAACCTGCACGTGGGCGGACAGTCCAAGCCCGACGAGGCTGCCGTGCAGGCCGCGCTCTTCGAGGGCATCCGGCAGAAGGGCATCGCCCAGCTGCCGTGGACGCCGGGCACGCGCCAGCTCCAGGCGCGCATCTGCTTCCTCCATCGCGAGCTGGGCGGGCCGTGGCCGGACGTCTCGGACGGCGCGCTCCTCGCGCGGCTGGACGACCTCTTCGCCGGCTTTACGCTCGGCATGAGCCGCTGGAGCCACCTGCAGAAGCTCGACCTCGCGGCTGTGCTCGACGCGGCGCTCGCCGAGGTGGGACTGGACAGGCGCGCGCTCGACCGGCTCGCGCCCGTGAAGATGGAGGTGCCGAGCGGGTCGCAGATGACGATCCACTACGAGGAGGCGGAGCCGTTCGTGGCGGTTCGCCTGCAGGAGTGCTTCGGGCTTCAGGAGACGCCGAAGGTGGCGGGCGGCAAGACGCCGATCGTGATGCGCCTCCTCTCGCCGGCGCAGCGCCCCGTGCAGATCACGAAGGACCTGGCGGGGTTCTGGAAGGGCGCCTACGCGCTCGTGCGCAAGGACCTGCGCGGGCGCTATCCCAAGCACTACTGGCCGGAGGATCCGTCCACGGCCGTTGCCACCCGCCGTGTCCGGCCGCCCGGTTGAGCAAAGCCCGCAAGCGACGATTGA
>CAMNLN010000218.1 GCA_946543025.1 uncultured Verrucomicrobiota bacterium | reverse complement strand
CGTGCGCGGCACTTGTTCGCGGCGGCGGATTCTGCTAAAATAACCGCATGAAAACGACACTTGTCTTTACCGCGACGTTGGTCGCGACGCTTGCCTCGTTCGCCGAGACGATTTCCGAGAAGTCCCCCGACGGCCGGAACGAGATTCGCCTGACGACGGACCCCGTCCTCTCCTATTCCGTCCTCCGTGACGGCAAAGAGCGCGTCGCGCCGACGCCAATCTCGCTGACGGTGGAGGGCAAAGGGGTGCTGGGCGGCAAGGTGAAGGTGTCCGAGGCGGCCCGTGTGCCGCATGCCGGGACGCTTGCGACGCCCATGTACAAGAAGGCGTCCGTCGCCGACGACGGCAACGAGACGAAGGTGACGTTTGCGGGCGGATGGCAGGTGTTCCTTCACGCGCGCAACGACGGCGTGGCCTACCGCTTCGCGACGGCGTGGGCCGATCCGCTCGTGAAGGTGACGGGCGAAGCAGCGGACGTCACATTCCCGTGCGGCGACTTGACGGTCTACGCGGGCTTGACGGGAAGCCATCAGTCGAGCTGGGAATCGATCTACACGAAGACGACCGTGGCGAAGCTTAAGGACGAGATGAAGAAGGAGAAGAACGGGCTTTGCTACCTGCCCCTGCTCGTGCAGTTCAAGGACGGCGCGAACATGTGCGTGACGGAGAGCGACCTTCTGGACTATCCCGGCTGGAACCTCGTGGCGGACGCTTCCTCGCCGAAGCTCAACGCCTCGTTCGCGCAGTTTCCCGACCCCGCGAAAATCACGGACAACCAGCGCCAGCGCCGCATCGGCGGCCGTCTGCCGTACTTGGCCCAGACGAAGGGGACGCGCACGTACCCGTGGCGCGTGTTCGTGCTGGCCGACGCCCCCGCGAAGCTCGTCGAGGCCGACATCGTCTACGCGCTCGCCTCGCCGTCCAGGCTGGCTGGCGACCTCTCGTGGGTCAAGCCCGGCAAGGTGGCGTGGGACTGGTGGAACGACTGGAACGTGAGCGGCGTGCCGTTTCGCGCGGGCTGCAACACCGAGACGTACAAGTTCTACATCGACTTCGCCGCGAAGAACAACGTCGAGTACGTGATCTTCGACGAAGGCTGGAGCGTGAAGCTCAAGATCATGGAGATCAACCCCGAGGTGGACGTGCCCGAGCTCGTGAAATACGCGAACGCGCGCGGCGTGGGCATCATCCTGTGGTGCAGCTGGCCGCAGCTCGTCGGACGCCAGGACGAGGTGTTCCAGAAGTACGCCGGCATGGGCGTGAAGGGCTTCAAGATCGACTTCATGGACCGTGACGATCAGTTCCTGGTCGATTTCCTGGAGAAGACTGCCGCCATTGCCGCCAAGTACAAGCTGATGGTGGATTATCACGGCATGTACAAGCCTACAGGCTTTTCGCGCACATACCCGAACATCGTGAACTACGAAGGCGTGCACGGGCTTGAGCAGCTCAAGTGGGAAAAAGACTCCGACTTCCCCGCGAACGACATCAAGGCCGTCTTCACGCGCATGGTGGCCGGGCCGATGGATTACACGCCCGGCGCGATGCGCAACGCCACGAAGGCCGGCTTCAAGCCCAACTACACCATGCCGGGTTCGCAGGGCACGCGCGTCCACCAGATGGCGCTCATGTCGCTCTTCGAGGCGCCGCTCCAGATGTTGTGCGACAGTCCCTCGCAATATCTGAGGAACAAGGAGTGCTTCACATTCATGGCGGCGGTGCCGACGGTCTGGGACGAGACGATCGGCCTCGCGGGCGACGTGGACAAGTACGCGGCCATCGCGCGCCGCAAGGGCGACGTGTGGTACGTTTCCGCGATCGGCTCATGGGAACCGCAGACGCTCGAGCTGGCGCTGCCGTTCCTCGGCGAGGGAGAATGGAAGGCGGAGATATTCGAGGACGGCGTCAACGCCGACCGAGACGCGACGGACTACGTGCGCCGCGAGGCGAAGCTGAACGCCGGCTGCAAGCTCGCCGTGAAGCTGGCGTCGGGCGGCGGCTTCACGGCCCGCCTGTCAAAGGACGGCAGCTGGACCGACTCTCTCAAGTTCTGGAAGTGATCCCGTGAGCGGAGACGGCGGATGGTCGTGCGTTCGAGAGATCCTCGGCGAGGATCTCCTGAGCGTCATCTTGCCCGTCTATCGCCTCGGCGACACGATCGGGGCGAACCTCGATGCGGTGGCCGCCTGCCTTGACGCGGGCGGCGTCCGCTACGAGCTGGTGCCCGTGGACGATGGCAGCGGCGACGGCACGGCCGAGGCCCTGCGGCGCGCCGCCGCGAAGCGTCCGGATACGGTCCGGCCCGTATGGGTGGAGACGAACGCCGGGAAGGGGAATGCGCTCAAGGTCGGCTTCCGCGCCTCGAGAGGGGGCTACGTGCTGCTGCTGGACGGCGACCTCGACATCGCGCCGACGATGCTGCCGAAATTCTTCGAGTCGATGCGCGCGCACGGCAGCGACGTCGTCGTCGGCTCCAAGCGCCATCCCGAATCGAACGTCCAGTACCCATGGCATCGCCGCCTCGCGAGCGCCGTCTATTTCGGCCTTGTGCGTCTCTTCATCGGCCTTCCCATCACGGATACCCAGACGGGAATGAAGCTCTTCAAGCGCCGCCTGCTGGGCGAGGCGCTTGACCGGATGCTCGTGAAAACGTATGCGTTCGACCTGGAGCTGCTGTCGATCGCCTACGGGCGCGGCGCGAAGATTTCCGAGGCGCCAGTCGAGATTCGTTTCGGCGGCAAGTTCGGCGCGCTCAAGCCGCGTACGGTGCGCGACATGACGATGGACACGCTGGCGGTGTTCTACCGCTTGCGTCTCCTGCACTACTACGCCAAGGTGGAAGTGCCGCCGCCCCTGGAGAAACCGCCGCTTGTAAGCGTTGTGATTGCCTGTCCCGGACCCTCGTGGATGCTGGACGAGTGCCTGACCGCGCTGGCGGCGCAGACCTATCGCAACTTCGAGGTCATCGTCCTCCCCGACGGAGAGGTGAAAGGTGAAAGAGGAAAGGTGAAAGGTGATGCGCGAGGGGACGACGATTCACATAGCGCCTTTCACCTTTCGACTATCCCGACGGGGAAGGTGCGGCCTGCTGAGAAGCGCAACATTGGCATCGCGGAGGCGAAAGGCGAGATCGTGGCGTTCATCGACGACGACGCCTATCCTGACGCGCATTGGCTTGAGAACGCGGTCAAGTACTTCTCGGAGCCGTCGATCGGCGGTGTGGGCGGCCCGGGCGTCACGCCGCCCGGCGACGGGTTCCTTGCCCAGGCGGGCGGTCGCGTGTATGCGAACATATTTGTCTCCGGCAACTATCGCTATCGCTACGTGGGCGGGCGCGTACGGCTGGACGTGGACGACTATCCCAGCTGCAACCTGCTCGTCCGCACGGACCTCCTGCGGAAGATCGGCGGCTACCGTACCGATTTCTGGCCGGGCGAGGACACCTTGCTGTGCGACGCGATTGTCCTTGGCGAGCATAAGCGGATCGTCTACGATCCTTGGGCGATCGTCTATCACCATCGCCGTCGGCTCTTCGGACCGCACTTGCGCCAACTGGGACGTTATGGATTCCATCGCGGATACTTCGTGAAACGTTTTCCGGCGACGAGCTGCCGGGCGAGCTACTTCGTGCCGTCGCTGTTCGTCCTGGGCGTGCTGCTGGGCTGCGCGACGTTCGCGTTGCCGGCGCATCCCGTCGCGACGGCGCTCCGCTGGATCTACTTGGGCGTGACGGGATTCTATGCGGTCGTGACGCTTCTCTCGTCGTTCAGCCTCAATCCGTTCATGTGGCTCGTCACGTGGCTGGGCGTCGTGGCGTCGCATCTCTGGTACGGCGTCCGTTTCTTGCAGGGCCTGTGCGCCTCGCGCGCGCCCTGCGAGTATATCGGGAGGGATCATGCCGGCCGGTGAACCCATCATCGAGGTCGAGCACGTGGATGCGGGGTATCCCGGCGTCACCGTGCTGAAGGACGTGAGCTTCACCGTGAGGCGGGGCGAGGTGTTCGTTCTGCTGGGCGGGTCGGGCTGCGGCAAGTCGACCATCATGAAGCACCTGATCGGCCTCAACCCCGCGGTGGCCGGGAAAATCCGCGTGGACGGCCTGGAGATGAATTGCGCAAACCGTCCTGCCATCCTGCGAAAGATCGGCGTGATGTACCAGAGCGGAGCGCTGTTCGGCTCGATGACCGTGCTCGAGAACGTCATGTTGCCCCTGGAGGAGTTTACGCGCCTTCCGGCGGAGGCGCGGCGGACGCTCGCGCTGATGCAGCTCGACCTGGTGGGATTGAAGGATGCGGCGGGGAAGATGCCGGCCGATCTCTCCGGCGGCATGAAGAAGCGCGCCGCCATCGCGCGCGCGCTGGCGCTGGAGCCGTCGATCCTCTTTTTGGACGAACCGAGCGCAGGGCTCGATCCCTTGACCTCGTCCGCGCTCGACGACCTCATCCTGCGCCTGCGCGATACGCGCGGGGTGACGTTCGTCGTCGTGACGCACGAGCTTCCCAGCATCTTCAAGATCGCCGACCGCTGCGCGATGTTCGACCGCGCGCGGCAGGCGATGATCGCGCTCGGCCGGCCGGCCGAGCTGCGCGACACGTCAGACGACGCGTTTGTCCGCGAATTCTTCACACGAGGAGGTTTACATGGCAAATGACAATCAGGCCAACTACGCGCGGATTGGATTCTTCATCATTGTCGGCATCGCCCTCATCTTGACGACGCTCGTCTGGCTGGGCGGGTTCGGTGGCAACAAGAACGAGTTTCTCGTCGAGACGTTCTTTTCCAATCCCGTCTCGGGCCTCGACGTCGGCAGCGCGGTGAACCTGCGCGGCGTACGCGTGGGTTCCGTCAAGCGGATCTCATTTGTCGGGGCGGAGTACGACGTGACGATGCCGGAGGACGGGCGGAAAATCTACGTGCTCCTTGCGCTCGACCGGCGGCTCTTTCGCCTGAATCACGTCGAAAGTCCCGAGCGGATGCTGGAAGCGTTCGTCTCCAAGGGACTTCACGCCACGGTGTCCGCTTCGGGCGTGACGGGACTTTCCCATATCGAGCTGAATTTTCCGAAGGGACACGTGCCGGAAGAGCGGATCAACTGGAAGACGCGCCGCATCACCATTCCGCCTGCGCCTTCGATCCTCCAGAGCGCGGCCGATTCCGCCACGCAGATCCTTGACCAGATCAACCGGATGGATCTTCTGGCTGCCTGGACGAACGCCGTCGCGACGCTCGAGAGCGCCAATGTCGCGATCGGATCGCTTGGTACGCTGCTTGAGACCAACAGCGGCAACATCAACGAAATCCTCGACAACCTGCGCGAGGCGAGCTCGTCCCTGCGCGACTTCGCGAACGACGTCAAGTCCAACCCGTCGCTCCTGCTGCGCTCGAACGACCCCGACCGCCTGCCTGAGACGCGATAGCCTAGGCCTGCGGCGACAGGCTCCAGCCGTTATGGTACGTGAGGCGCAGCAGCGCGTCGGCGTCCGGATTGTTCGTCACGTGCATCGTCTTCGGGTCGAAAGCCACGGCGCCCCCCGTGCGCACGGCGAGATTTCCAAGCAGCACGAACTCGGTGATACGCTTGGCCCATGCGAAGTCGCAGCCGGCCTTTTCGCCGCCCTTGCACGCCGTCAGCCATTCCTCCCAGATCTGGCCGCGACGCGGCAAGGTGGCTGGAATCGTCTTCGCGAGCGCGTCGAGCTTCGGGTCGAGGATGCGCATCTCGCTCTGCTTTTCCATCGCGATGAGCAACTTCGCCTTGGTGCCGACGTACATCACGCCCTCCTTCGGGAGCGGCGCGCCGGCGAGTTCCTTCGGCGCGGGCGGCTTGATGAGGCCGTCGCACCACGTGAACCGCAGCTCGGGGAAGTTGCCGCGCTTCGGGTAGTCGAAGGTGACCACGCTCGCGAGCGGGAACGCCACGTCGCTGCGGCGCGTGCAGCTCGCGCTGATCAGCGAGGGATGGTCCAGGTCGAGAGCCTTGTAGATCGTGTTGGCCCAGTGGCAGCCCATGTCGCCGAGCGC
>CAMNLN010000217.1 GCA_946543025.1 uncultured Verrucomicrobiota bacterium | reverse complement strand
ATGCGGATGCCCACGGCGCGCGCGGTCGGGTCCTTCGTCGTGCCGAAGATCGTCATGTTCCCGGCGAAGATCGGACGCGACCCGCGACCTTTCACGTACAGTCCCCAGGCGGCGCAGTTGTAGATGCCCACCTTGTCGATGAAAGTATACGTGCCCTGGCGGCAGTCCGCGATGCGGATGCCGCATTCGCGGCTTTTGCACATGACGTTGAGGTTCTCGACGTTGATTGGCCGGTCGCCGCCGAACTCGATCACGCCCGCCGTCCCGTTCGTGCAGGCGATCTCCGAGACAAGCCATGTGCGCGCGGCGTTCACCACGGAGATGCGCGAATAGCCTTCGCCGCGAATGGGGTTCTTCAGCGTGAGCGGACGCGACACCTTGTAGATGCCAGCCGGAAAGAGCAACGCGCCCTTCGCCGTGTTCGCGTTTACGATCGAGCTCACGTCCTCCGAGCCGTCGTTCTTCGCGCCCAGCGTCAGCACGTTGATCGTCTCGGCCCGCGCGGCCAGCAGTCCCGCGCAGACGGCCAGCAGCGGCAACATTCTTCCTTGTGACAGTCTTTTGTTCATGGCACTTGCTCCTGTTGCGGCAAGTATACCAAATCCCGCGCCGCGACGGCCCGAAAACCGATCACCGGTACTGCAAAAAGTTGCGGACGGCACGGGCCTAGCGCGCGAGCAGTTCCTCGCGCACGTTACGCGGCACGAGGTCGAAGCTGTCCGGCTCCATCGAGTAGGAGGCGCGGCCTTTCGTGAGGGAGCGGATTGCCGTCGCATAGCCGAACATCTGCGCCATCGGCACGCGCGCGTGGACGATCTGCATGTCGCTGCGCTGCTCCATGTCGAGCACCGTGCCGCGCCGCCCGTTGAGATCGCCCAGCACCTCGCCCACGCTTTCCGGCGGCGTGGTGATCTCAAGCTTCATGATCGGCTCCAGGAACTCCGGCTTCGCCGCCTCGGCGGCTTCGCGGAATCCCATCACCGCTGCGCCGCGCAAGGCGATCTCGTCGGACACCTCGGGATCGACGAGCGTCACGCCCGTTGCCGTCACGCCGATATCGGTCATCGGATAGCGCGCGAGGACGCCCGTCATCACGCCGTCCATGAGGCCCTGCTCGATGCAGTCCGCGAGCTTCGGGTCGGGGAGCGTCATCTTCACGTCACGCCCCACCTCCACCTTGCGTCCCGCGCCGCGCTCGAGCGGCTTTACCTCCAGTGTCAGCGTCACCGCGTGGCGCTTTCCGCCCAGCTCGCGGTCGAATGTGAACTCTTTCACGGCGGGTTGCGTCACCGTCTCCACGTAGCTCACCATCGGCTTGCCGACGTTCGCCGCGCACTTGAATTCGCGCTTCAGGCGGTCCACCAAAATCTCCAGATGCAGCTCGCCCATGCCGGAGAGGATCGTCTGGCCCGTCTCCTCGTCCTGACGCACCTGGCATGTCGGGTCCTCGGCGGCCAGCTGGGCCATGGATTCCTCCAGCTTGTCCTTGTCCGCCCCGCTCTTCGGCTCGATGGCAAGGAACATGACGGGCTGCGGCGCGACGATGCGTTCCAGGTAGCAGGGCTTCATCTCGGAGCAGAGCGTATCGCCCGTCGTGCAATCCTTGAGACCGACGATCGCGCCGATGTCGCCCGCCTTCAACTCGTCCACCTCGATCTGCTGGTCGGCGAAGAGGCGCACGATCTTCATGATGCGCTCGCGCTTCTTCGTACGCGGGTTGTATGCGTTCGCGCCCTTCTTGAGGACGCCGGAGTAGACGCGCACGAAGTAGAGCCGCCCCACGAACCGGTCGGCGGCGATCTTGAAGACGAGCGCGGCGAGCAGTTCCTTCTCGTCCGGCTTGCGCGTCACCTTGTTGCCGCTTTTGAGGTCGGTCGCCTCCGTGGCAGGACGATCGAGCGGCGAGGGCAAATACCACGCCACGGCGTCAAGGAGTGGCTGGACGCCCTTGTCGCGCAACGAGGTGCCGCACAGGACAGGTACCATCTGGTTGGCGATCACGAGGCGACGGATCGCGCCCTTCAGCTCGTCGGCCGTCAGGTCGCCGTTCTCAAGGTACGCCTCCATCACGCCTTCGTCGAGGTCGGCCACTTTTTCGCACAGCTCCGCGCGCGCCAGCTCCGCGTCGTCCTTCAGCTCGGCCGGCACGTCGCCCACAGTGAACTTCGCGCCGAGCGACGCCTCGTCGAATGTCACGGACTTCATCTCGATCAGATCGACGACGCCCGTGAAAGCGTCCTCCTTGCCGATCGGTAGCTCGATCGGAACGGCGTTCGCGTGCAGCTTGTCGCGCATCTCCTGGACGACGCGGGCGAAGTCCGCGCCCATGCGGTCCATCTTGTTCACGAACGCCAGGCGCGGCACACGGTAGCGGTCGGCCTGGCGCCAGACGGTCTCGCTCTGCGGCTGGACGCCGCCCACGGCGCAGAACACGCCCACCGCGCCGTCGAGGACGCGCAGGGAACGTTCCACCTCCATCGTAAAGTCGACATGTCCGGGGGTGTCGATAAGGTTGATCTTGCACCCCTTCCACTCGCATGAAATGGCGGCGGAGGTGATGGTGATGCCGCGCTCGCGCTCCTGCACCATCCAGTCGGTGGTGGTGTCGCCCTCGTGAACCTCGCCGATAGCGTGGATCTTGCCGGTGTAAAAGAGAATGCGCTCGGTCGTCGTCGTCTTGCCCGCGTCGATGTGGGCGACGATGCCGATGTTACGCACATTTGCCAGTTCGCCTTGTTCCATGGGCAAAGATTATACCAAAACCACCCCACGATGGGAAAGAAGGGCAATGCCATAAGCGACACCACCAGATACAGACAATAACACCTATGCCGAAAGGATTACTGACACATGCATCCGTCTTCGCCTGGCCCCAACGGTTAAGCCGAGTCCCGAACATGTCTTTTGGCAGGAACTTTCCCGGTCCGGTCAATGTTCTCGTCTGGTACGAAGTCCTCTGAAACCGCCAGCGCCAGCAGCGCGGCGAGGCTCGCCACCGTCCCCTCGCACCTTCCCAGCAATTCCCGCGCGGCCGCCCTCGCCCGCTCCCGCGCGATTTCGCGCGCCGCATCGCCCCGGATGGCCGGACGTCCGCCTTGCGAGCAGTCCTTCTGCCGCCTCCCACGAGATTGTTCCGTGCAATGTTCTCGCGCAGCCACCGCGCCACCCGCCATCTCCCCGGGCGGGTCCGTCGGCAGGACGGCGGCAGCGGGGACCGGATCGGACACCCCGACCGCCTGGCGGAACCGCTTTGCGAGCGCCTTGTATTTCATTATCGTCTTGTAGCGCTCGGACAGGTCGGGCGCGTTCTCGCGCAGCCATTGGCGGATGCCGCCGCGCCGCCCCACGATTCGCCCGGCTGTCCCGCCCCATACGACCGAGTTGTCCACGTAGCATTCCAGATCCTCCAGCATTGAGCCGAAGCGGATCATGCTCGCGGCCGATGTGCGGGCATGCGCAAACGCCGCGCGTAGCCCGTCCGCCGTCGGGCAGGGATTTGTCGTCTGCCTTTTCCTTATGCGGCGTCGCTCTTGCGCGAGCGCCAGCCGGCGTTCGCGCTCAACCTCGTAGTAGGTCGGGCGACGCAGACTGCGGACATGCGCATCGACGGCGCGCACGAGCCACCAGACGACGGCAGACGCGCCCATGGCCGCCATCAGGAAAAAAAGGCGGGCGAGCCACTCGTTGTACGGATGCCGTCGCGGGTCGACGAACTCGGCAGCCGTCCGGGGCATGTGGCCAATGGTGTGGCCGTGACGGTACGCTTCGCGCCAGAATTGCTGCCGATATTCCAGCGAGTCAAACCCCATCACATCCTCGTGGAACCACTTCAGGAACGCGTCCGCGCTCCCGTCCGTCCCCAGCAGCCCACCGGCGGGCCGCCCGCGCGCGAGCCGGACCCCGCGCCTGTAGAGATGTTTCTTTACCTGCCTGTCCATGGGCAAGAGGATACCAGAAACGAGACGGGAAGTAAACGAGAATATTGTTCGGAACTATTCTCGCTGAAATGTTCTTGCGGGGGGGATAGCTGTGGCACGGCGGCAGCTAGACCAAAGATACGGACCAAGTTGGTGCCTCGAATCGCTGGAGCTTCGATCCGTCGTACGAGAGTTTCAATGGCTGATTCCGCCTTGTCAGAACCCTGCCAAACTAAAAAGCGGAAACACAAAAGGTGAACGATGACTTATCGACCCTTGGGTCCGACCATTTGAACGATCGCGGCCTCGTGCCGCCCAAGCCCGGCAAGTGATGCTCCTGCCAGGCATTTCAAAACGAGAAAGGCCGGCTATGCCTTGGCGGCGGCAAGCTTCGCGAGGAGCGCGTCCTTCTGCTTCGCGAACTCGGGCGAGCCCATCGGCTTGTCGTTCCAGTCGATGAACGCCTGCTGCAGATCCATGAAGAACGAACGTAGCGCGTCCTTCTCCTCGATGGAGAAACTGGCCTGCAGCACCTGCTCGACCACGTCGAACATGATCTTCTGGCGCTCGACCGGCGTCGATGCGTCGGACTCCGAGAACGCGTTCTGCTGGAGATAGACGGCATCGAGGAACTCGGCCTTCAGGTAGGTTGTGAAATCTGCCAGGGACGTACCTTCCTCGCCGACCACCTTCATCATCTGGCCCACCTCGTTGCCCTTGCGGAGGATGGCGCGAGCGGCCTCCACGCGCGGCTGCTCGATGACGCTGTTGTAGTGGCTCCAGGAATCGAGCGGATCGATAGCCGGATAGCGACGCGCGTCGGAACGGGCGCGGCTGAGGCCGTGAAAGCCACCCACCACCTTCAGCGTGGCCTGCGTCACGGGTTCGTCAAAGTTGCCGCCTGCAGGCGACACGGTGCCGCCGATCGTGACGGAACCGAAGGAGCCGTCCTTCAGCCGCACGCGGCCGGCACGCTCGTAGAAGGCCGCGATACGCGACTCGAGGTAGGCGGGGAACGCCTCTTCGCCGGGAATCTCCTCCAGGCGGCCGGAAAGCTCTCGCATGGCCTGCGCCCAGCGGCTCGTGGAGTCCGCCAGCACCAACACGTTAAGACCCATCTGCCGATAGTATTCGGCGAGCGTCACCGCCGTGTACACCGAAGCCTCGCGCGAAGCGACAGGCATTGAAGACGTGTTGCAGATGATGATCGTGCGGTCCATCAGCTTCTTGCCGGTGCGCGGGTCGTCGAGCTCGGGAAACTCCTTGAGCATCTCCACCACCTCGCCGGCGCGTTCACCGCAGGCGGCGGACACGACCACGTCGATCTTGGCGTAGCGCGCGGTCGTCTGCTGAAGGACGGTCTTGCCCGCGCCGAACGGGCCGGGGATGCAGTACGTGCCGCCGATCGCGACGGGGAAGAACGTGTCGATCGTGCGGACCGTCGTCTCGAGCGTCTCGGTTGGCGCAAGACGCTCGACAAAGCACTTGATCGGCACTTTCACGGGCCAACGCTGCATCATCTGCACGGACACGTCCTTGCCGGAAGCGTCCGTCAGCACGGCGACGTCGTCCGTCACCGTGTAGTCGCCGGCAGGGGCGAGCGATTTCACCGTATAGGCGCCGGCGAAGGCGAACGGGACCATGATCTTGTGGGACGGCATCGTCTTGCCGTCAAAAATACCTTCGGGAACCCAGCCGAGGAAATCGCCGGCCGTCACGCGGTCGCCCACCTGGGCGGTTGGATGCCACGCCCACTTCTTGTCGCGCGGAAGGCCGGGGAGGTAGAGTCCGCGCTGGAGGAAGAAGGCGGCGTCGGACGAAATCTTGCCCGCTTCCCGCGCGAGTTCGGCGAGCGGGTTCTGAAGACCGTCGTACACCTGCGTGAGCATGCCGGGACCGAGCTCGGCGGCAAGCAGGTTGCCGGTGAACTCCACGGTGTCGTCCACGGCGAGGTCGGTGGTGGACTCGAAAACCTGCATGTCGCAACGACGGCCGCGCACGCGGACGATCTCCGCCATGAGCCGCTTGTCGCCAAGGACGGCGTAGCCGACTTCGTTCTGGGCGACGGCGCCGTCGAACGCGACGGTGATCATGTTGCCGTTGACG
>CAMNLN010000216.1 GCA_946543025.1 uncultured Verrucomicrobiota bacterium | reverse complement strand
TACGTGTCCGCCATGTGCCGGATGCGCGTCTCGTCCGCGCCCGCCGCAAGCGCAAACGTCACAAGGGCGACGGCCAGCCTGCCCGCGACACGATTCTCCTTCATTCGAGTCAGTTTCAGCATGATATGCACCTCTTGTTAGGCCAAAGATGCGCATATCTTACCATTCACCCACCCCCGCCTGTCAACTGCGAATTATATTTTTAGGCGATAGACGGCGAGGCGGGTTTGGCCGTAGGCGCGGTCGCGGCAAAGCTCCCACGACGGATGCAGGGGAGCGCTTTGCCGTGTCGCCATCTCGGCGATGAAGATTCCTCCGGGTCGTACGGTTCCCGACTCCGCGAGCGCCGCGAGCAGCGGCCCGTAGCCGCGTTCGGCCACCAGCGCGTACGGAGGATCGGCGAACGCCACGTCGAACGCGCGGCCTTTCCCGCCCGCCGTCGGCCACGCGAAGGCGTCCGCGCGCACGATCTCCGCGCGCGCCTCGGCCCCGAGCGCCGACACGTTGGCCGCGAGGCACGCCGCATGGCGCGGGTTGCTCTCCACGAACGTCGTGCGTGCGGCCCCGCGCGAGAGCGCCTCCAGCCCCACGCTGCCCGCGCCCGCGAAGAGGTCGAGGAATTTCGCGTCGGCGATCTCCGCTTGGATCATCGAGAAGAGCGCACCGCGCACACGGTCCTGCGTGGGACGCACCGCGTCGCCCGGCGGCGCCTTGAGAGTCCGCCCGCACCACTCGCCGCCGGCGATCCTCACCCGAACACCTCCTCCGCCACGCGCACGGACGCCATCGCGTCCTTGCCGTAGTAGTCGGCGCCGATCGTCTTCGCGTAGTCGGCCGTCAGGACCGCGCCGCCCACGACCACCTTTGCGTCCAACCCCGCCGCGCGCACTTGCCGGATCGTCTCCTCCATGAAGCCGACCGTGGTCGTCATCAGCGCGGAGAGGCCGATGAGCTTCGCCTTCTCGCGGCGGGCCGTCTCCACGATCTTTTCGGGCGGCACGTCGCGCCCGAGGTCGATCACGCGGAACCCGTAGTTCTCCAGAAGCGCACGCACGATATTCTTGCCGATGTCGTGGATGTCGCCCTTCACCGTGGCGATCACCACGGGGCCGCGTTTCGCCGCCGCGTCGGCCGGCAAGGCCGCGCGCACCACGTCGAACGCCGCGCTCGCCGCCTCGGCCGCCATCAGGAGCTGCGGCAGGAATACGGTGCCCGCCTCGAATCCCTTGCCGACCACCTCCAGCGCGGGCACGATCTCGCCGTCGATCACCTCCACCGGCTGCCGTCCCTCGGCGAGCGCCGTCCTCGCGGCGGCCGCCGCGTCGCCCTTCAGGCCCCGGCGAATGGCGACGCCCAATCCGGCGGGGACCTTGCCGTCTTTAGCGTCTTGGGGTGCCCGGACGTCCCGGCCGACCGGACGGTCCACGCTCCCCTTGAAATCCTTGTACGCCGCCACCCACGCCTCGCAGTTGCGGTCCCTGCCCGTGAGCGCGCGAAAGGCGCGATGTGCCGTCATCATCTCGTCGGAGAGGGGATTGATGATGGCGGCGGAAAGCCCCGCGCCCATCGCAAGCGTATAGAACGCGCCGTTCAGGAGCGGACGCGCCGGCAGTCCGAACGAAATGTTCGAGACGCCGAGAACCGTGCGGCAACCCAGCTCCGCGCGTACGCGCCGCAACGACTCCAGCACCACGTTCGCGCTGTCCGCGTCGGCGCTCACCGCGAGGCACAGCACGTCGATCACGAAGTCGGACGGCGCAAGGCCGTATGCCGCGCCGCGCGCGAGAATCTTCCGCGCGATCGCCAGCCGGCCCTCCGCCGTGGGCGGGATTCCCGCCTCGTCGAGCGTGAGCGCCACCACCACGCCGCCGTACTTCGCCACAAGCGGCAACACGGCGCGCATCGACTCTTCCTTGCCGTTGACAGAGTTGACGAGCGGCTTGCCGTTGACGTGGCGGAGCGCGCGTTCGAGCGCCACGGGGTCGGACGTGTCAATCTGGATCGGCAGATCGGTGACGCCCTGCACGGCCTGCACGGTCTCATCCAGCACGGTGGCCTCGTCCAACCCCGGCACGCCCACGTTCACGTCCAGCACGTGCGCGCCCGCCTCCGCCTGCGAGACGGCCTCGCGAAGCACGTACGCCGTATCCCCTTCCGTCAGCGCCGCCTTGAGCTTCTTCTTGCCCGTGGGGTTGATCCGCTCGCCGATGACGATCGTGTCGTCCAACGGAATCTCGACCGCGTGCGTGCCGGAGGATATGACGGTTTTGGCGATTGAGGGTTGAAACTTGGGAATCGCGGAATGGAGAGATCGCGTAACGGCGGCAATATGTGCGGGCGTGGTGCCGCAGCAGCCCCCCACGATCGCCGCACCCGCCTCGACGAGCGACGCGACGTCCCGCGCGAACGCCTCCGGTCCCACGGTGAAGACCGTCTCGCCGTTCACCACCTTGGGCAGGCCCGCGTTGGGCTTGACGACGATCGGACGCGCCATGGCGCGCGCGAGGCGTTCCACGTACGGCCGCATCAGATCTGGCCCCAGCCCGCAGTTGAACCCAAGCGCGTCCACGCGCAGACCGTCCAGCAGCGCGGCAACGGCCTCCACGTCGCCGCCCGTCAGGAGCTTGCCGTTCTCGCCGAGCGCGACGGTGGCGAGGATCGGCAGGTCACTGTTCTCCTTGGCGGCAAGAACGGCCGCCTTGAGCTCGCACGTGTCGCCCATCGTCTCGACGACCACCAGGTCGGCGCCGGCCTTCGCGCCGACGGCCACCTGCTCGGCGAACGCGTCGTACGCGGCGTCGAACTCGAAATCTCCCGCCGGCTTCAGGAGGCGGCCCGTCGGTCCCACGTCCAGCGCCACGAGCGGCGAGCCGGGCGTCGAGCGGGCGATGCCGATGCCGGCGGCGATCACGTCCGCGAGCGGCGCGTCGCCGTGGTACTTGGCGGCGTTCGCCCCGAAGGTGTTGGCGTAGACGACGTCCGCGCCGGCGGCGACGTAGGCCGCGTGGACGGCGCGCACGTCGTCGGGCCGCGAGAGGTTCCACAGCTCGGGCACTTCGCCCGGCTGAAGCCCGCGCGCCTGGAGCTGCGTCCCCATGCCGCCGTCGAGGAAGCGTACGCGTTCCCGCGCCCAAGCGGCGAAATCTATCATCCTCTTTGCCATGGACGGCAAAGATTATACCACATGCCGCCCCGGGCCGCCCGTGCGCGGTGTGGTATAATTGCGTCATGAGAAAATTCGTCCAGGCCGTCCGCCGCGCCATTCCCTCTCCGGCGGAATATCCCGAGCACCGCCTCTTCTGCCTCGATCTCCTGCGCGGCATCGACATGTTCCTGCTCGTCGCCCTGCACGGCATCCTCGTCGCCGTCGGCAAGCTCTTCGACTTTCCCTCCTGGTGGTCCTACCACCTCAGCCATCCGGCGTGGGTTGGCTTCTCCTTCTGGGACATGATCATGCCGCTCTTCATCTTCATGTGCGGCGCCGCCATCCCGCTCGCCATCGGGCGACGCCTCGACGAAGGCGCGTCGCGCGCCGCCGTCTGGCGGCACGTGCTGCTGCGCGTCCTCATGCTCTGGTTCTTCGGCATGCTCGTGCAGGGCCGGCTCGCGACGCTCGACGCGATGAAGATCAGCCCCTACAACAACACCCTCCAGACCATCGCCGCCGGCTACCTGATCGCGGTCGTCGTCCTGCACCTGAAGAGCCGCGCCGTGCGCATCGTCGCGCCGTGCGTCCTCGCGCTCGCCTATACGCTCCTCCTGCACTTCTGCGGCGACTACTCGGAGACGGGCAACTACGCCAACGTTTTCGAAATGAAGGTCCTCAGGCTTCTCGTGCCGGCCGGAAGCTCCGCCTTTGCAATCCACAACTACACATGGTTCCTCACCACGCTCATGTTCGGCGCGATGACGCTCTGCGGCATGCTGGCGACCGACGTCCTGCGCGCGGACTGGACGCCTTTCAAGCGCGCCGCCGTCCTCTTCGCCTACGGCGGCGGCCTGCTCGCCCTCGGCTTCGCCGTCGAGCCGTGGGTGCCGTGTATCAAGCACATCTTCACGCTCTCCTTCACCGCCCAGGCAATGGGCTACTGCGTGATCGCGCTCGCCGTCCTCTACGTGCTGACGGACATCCTGCGCCTCCGTCGCGGCACCGGCGTCCTGCTCCTCTACGGGCAGTTCGCGCTCACGGCCTACATGGTCTCGCACTTCTTCCGCCCGGCCGTGAAGGGCATCGTGGATCCGGTCACGCAGGGCATCCCGCACCTGCTGGGCAAGGAGCATGCGGCGTGGATGCCCCTCGTCACGTCCGTCGCCACCGCGCTTGTCCTCACCGCCGTGCTTGCCGTCAAGCGCCGCCTCTCGACGAAGGAATCCTGACAACCCTCACTTCGCCGTGCGCAGCGGATCGTCGGCGCGCGGATAGGGACCGAGCCCGACGTCTTCGGGCGCGTAGTTGAGCGGCCAGCCTTCGGACGGTTTTTCGCCGAAGGTGTCGCGCACCGCCTCCAGCATCCCGAAGCCCAGCTCGCGGTTCGGATAGCCGATGGAACCTTCGCCCCACTCGTCGATCGGGCCGATCAGCAGACGCGTGACGCCCGTCTCGTCCGCGAACCGCCGCGCGTCCGCGCAGATGCGCCTAAAGTCGGCGGCGTTGATGTTCTTCACGGGCGAACTCATCTCGCCGCGCCAGGGGCGGTCGTCGTAGGCCGTTGTCAGCGACGGCAGGAACGGCAGGTTGGCGTTCGCGTGCAGCTCGCGCCAGTGGCGCAGGCTCGAGTCGGCCAGATACTTGTAGTCCTGGAAGCCGTCCACGCGCGGCGGCGCCTTGGGATCGCCGCCGTCCATGTACTTGTAGACGCACGTGCCGTCGAAGCCGAACGCCTCGTACCTCGCGAGAAACGCACGGTCCGTGCAGCCGCTCGGCGAGCGCACCGCGATGAAATGGACGCCTCCCAGCCCGGCTTCGCGCGCAAGGCGCCGCGAGACCTCCAGCAGCTTCCGGCAACCGCCCGGCCCCATGTCGCGTTCCATCCCCTCCGGGCTCCAGATGGACACCACGGGCTTGCCGTCGATCCGCATGTACTGCGGATCGCGGAAATAGTTGTCGATCCAGTAGCGCGTCACCTTCTCCTGGTCGGCCACGGAGTGCGATCCCGGCCCGTTGTGGTTCGCCCACATGAGCGACCACGTGAGCAGGCCGCGGTAGCGGGCCTTTCCGAACGCGACCGGCCAGTGGCCGTGGCTATGGTGCCCGCGGCTCCAGTACCAGTCCACGAACACGAAGGAAACGCCGTTCTCGACGAGATGCTTGATCTGCCAGTCGATCACCTCGGGGTTCGTCTCGTCGTACCAGCCCAGGACGGGCTTGCGGTGCGGCGCGCGCGTCCACACGCCGTGCCACATGTGCGTATCCCAGCCGGGGAAGAGGAACGCGCCGACCTCATACTTGCCCGTCTTCACGGGCCGGGGCGTCGGCACGTAGTCCGCCTTCGCCAGTCCCAGCGACGGCAGCACGACAGCCGTCACGGACACGCGGCGCGGCGCCATGCCGTCGGCCGAGACGGAAAGTCCGAACGCATGCCGCCCCACGCCGGGATCGGACAGCGTCACGCGGAAGCGCCGCTCGTTGGGGAGCTGGCCGCTCGCCCAGTCGTCACCCACGCTATCCCAGCCCTCGCACGCGCCGATCTCGCCTTTCGGCGCAAGGTCGGCCGCGTCCAGCACGCGGCAGCCGGGCGGCAACCCGTCGAGGGCGAAGCGCACGTTCCGCGCCGGCGCGGTGCCGTAGTTGCGCAAGATGAGCTCCAACGCGAGCGGACGTCCCGCGCGCGGGATGGCGAGCTCGGGCCCCGCGTACGTCACGCCGACGTCCGGCGGCAAGTCGGGACGGCTCGCAACGAGGCGCAAGTTGTCGACGGGCAGTTCCTTTTGGGCCTTGACCTGCTCCACCGCAAGCATGTAGGCCGTGCCGGACCACGACTTCTTTCCGGCGAACCTGTACTTGAGGTTGTGCGGATGCGTGAAGTCGAACCAGTACGTGTGCCGCGCGCCGTC
>CAMNLN010000215.1 GCA_946543025.1 uncultured Verrucomicrobiota bacterium | reverse complement strand
CATGTGCGAACTCTACGGCATGATGACGTGCTGGTGCATGAGCGACACGAAGTTCAAGCCAGAAGAGTGGGTGGATCGCTTTGCGAAGCTTCAACTGCCCGTTCTGCTCGCTCCGTATCTCGTTAAATGATTTCTGCCGCAAAGAGCAAAACAATGACGGAGGAGATGGTGATAAAAGAGGAGCAAGGTTTTCTGGGGAACTCTGATTCGGAAAGACTTCAATGCAAGAAGATCGCGCTGGACTTCTAGCTATTTGCGATTCTTGCTGTTAAAACGCAAGAAAGGAAAACGAAAATGAACCGAAAAGAATTCATCAAAAACATGGGCGCGGCCGCGAGTGCGATGACGCTCGGCCTTGGATGCTCGAAGGAAGCGGCGGCAAGCGGAGCAGTCGATTCGGGAAAGACCGTCGTGCCCGCTGGAAAGGCTGCCGTGGTGTACTTCTCGTGGAGCGGCAACACGCGCTTTGCGGCAGAGACGATCGCGAAGAAAGCCGGGGCGACGCTCTTCGAGATCAAGGCGGAGAAGCCTTACAACAGCGACTTCAACAAGTGTTGCGACGAGGCGAAGCCGGAGTGCTACGGCAAGAAGCTCCGCGCGATCAAGCCGATCGAGGGACTCGACCTCACGAAGTACGACGCCGTGTTCGTCGGTACGCCAGACTGGTGGGGCACGATGGCACCGCCCGTGCGCACGTGGGTGACGCAGAACAAGGCTGCGCTCAAGGACAAGACCGTCTGCATCTTTCAGACGCACGGCGGCGGCGGGATGGAGCGCGTCGGCAGGGAGTTTGCCGAAGTCGTCGGCGATGCGGCGAAGGTCCTGCCGCCCAAGGCGTTCCCCGGTTCGTCCATCAAGTCCGCCACCAAGGCGCTTGAAGCGTTCGTTACGGACCGGATTACGGTGAAGTGACGGCTGTGGCGGTCTGCATGAGACAATAGATTCCTAAAGGAAAGAAAGAAAAGTCAAAATGAACAGACTCGTCATAGGCGGATTGTCAATGGCAATAGCAACAATGGCAAGTGGGCTTGAACTCACGCAGGCATGGGACAAGACGTTCCCGAAGTCCGACAAGGTGGAGCACGCCAAGGCAACGTTCCGCAATCGCTTCGGCATCACGCTTGCCGCTGACGTGTACAAGCCGAAGGCAGGGAACGGTGAATCGGGAACTGGGAACGGGAAGTTCGCGGCGATTGCGGTTTCCGGCCCGTTTGGCGCGGTGAAGGAGCAGTCGAGCGGACTGTACGCGCAGACGCTCGCGGAACGCGGGTTCTTGACCATCGCGTTCGACCCTTCCTACACGGGCGAATCAGGCGGCGAGCCACGCTACGTGGCCTCGCCCGACATCAACACGGAGGACTTCCAGGCGGCGGTGGACTATCTGATCTCGCGCGATGACGTGGACGACGACAAGATCGGCATCCTCGGCATCTGCGGCTGGGGCGGACTTGCCATCAATGCGGCGGCGGTCGATACCCGCGTCAAGGCGACGGTGGCCGCGACGATGTACGACATGACGCGCGTAACGGCGAACGGCTACTTCGACAAGGAGGATTCGCCTGCGGCGCGCAAGGCGAAGAAGGAGGCGATGAACGCCCAGCGCATCAAGGACTTCAAGTCCGGCATGTATGAGCTTGGCGGCGGCGTGCCGGACAAGTTGCCGGGCGATGCGCCGCAGTTCGTGAAAGACTACTATGCCTACTACAAGACGTCACGTGGCTACCACAAGCGTTCGCTCAACTCGAACGGCGGATGGAACAAGACGTCGTTCCTCTCGTTCATCAACGCGAAACTGCTTGCCTACGCGGGCGAGATCGACAATGCTGTGATGATCGTCCACGGCGAAAAGGCGCATAGCCGCTATTTCGGCGAGACCGCGTTCAGGATGCTTGCGGGCGCCAACAAGGAGCTTGTCATTATTCCTGGCGCGTCGCACTGCGACCTCTACGACGGCGGCGGGAAGGGCGCGATACCCTTCGACCGGATCGAGGCGTTCTACAGGAAGAATCTGAAATAGTGGCTAGTGATTAGTTGCTAGTGATTAGTGGTTAGTGATGAGATGGAAATGAAGATTGAAGAGTTTAGACGTGCGATGGCGGAGACGAAATACATTCCCGCCGGTAGTGCGCTTCATCAGGCGTTTCACGCATTCTCCCAGGAGGCGTTGAAGGTCACGGCGGAGCTGAACGGCGCGTACCACTCGCCGGAAGAAGTGCGCGCGCTCATGTCGCGGTTGACCGCGAGCGAGATCGACGAGTCGTTCGGCCTTTTCCCGCCATTCCACACGGACTGCGGAAAAAACATCAAGATTGGCCAGCGCGTGTTCATCAACGCCGGCTGCCAGTTCCAGGATCAGGGCGGGATAACCATCGGCAACGACGTGCTGGTCGGCCCGCAGACGATCATCGCGACGCTGAACCACGACCCAGATCCCGAAAAGCGCGGCGGGATGTTCGCCAGGCCCGTCGTCATCGGCGACAAGGTGTGGCTCGGCGCGCGAGTGACGATCTGCCCCGGCGTGACGGTTGGCGAGGGTGCAATCGTCGGCGCGGGCTCTGTTGTGACGAAGGATGTCCCGCCGCGCACCGTCGTCGCCGGCGTTCCAGCGAAGGTGATAAAGACGATATGAATGCACAGCATGCAATCAACAGAAACCGCGAGGCGATGCGCCTCTTTGAGACGTGCATCAACACGAACGACCTTGAGCTTGGCCGCACGCTCATCGCGGAAACCGCGGCGTTTGACACGCCCGTTTCCCCCGCGCCGCTCTACGGAGCGGAAGGGTATCTGAGCGTCGTCAGCCTCATGCGAAAAAGTTTCCCCGACGTGCGGTGGAAGCTTGTCGATATGGTGGCGGACGAACGGACAGTCGCCGTCCAGTGGGAATGTTCCGGAACGTTCAACGGCAGCGAGTCGTTTGCCGGACTGCAGCCGAACGGGCGCAGGTTCACGACCACGGTCATGAACTTCTACTCGTTCGACGCCGACGGAAAAATCTGCAAAGATGTTGCCGCAACCGGCATCGCGGGTATCCTGCAAGGCATAGGAGCGCTTCCATGACCAGAACTTCAAGTGCCATTCCTTGCTGCGAACTCGTCATGCTTGCGGCGGTTGGCGGCGCTTCCGCGCTGTCGGGCATTGCTCCGGCGAGCAGGACGGTGTGGTTCACCGAGATGTTCTGGGCGTGGGGACTCGTGGCGATCCTGCTTTTGACCTATCGCCGGTTCAGGTTCTCCACTGCCGCCTATTCGTGCTTTTTCGTGTGGAGTCTCCTTCAGATCATCGGGGCGCATTGGACCTTTGAGCATGTTCCGATGGAATGGCTGACATCGCCGCTCGGCCTCGAACGCAATCCGTTCGACCGCATCGCGCACTTTGCCGTGGGCTGGTTCGCTTTTCCGCTTTCGGAACTCTACTGGCGCAAGGGTTATGTGCGCAGCAAGATTCTGGCGGCGTTCTTCGCCGTGATGACGACTGTCGCCATGGCCGGGCTGTGGGAGATCGTCGAGTGGCTCTATGCCGCCGTTGACGGTGGCGAGGCGGGGGCGGCGTTCCTCGGTTCGCAGGGCGACGAATGGGACGCGCAGAAGGACATCCTCTGCGATACGTTCGGCGCGATTTGTTCGGCAGCGCTGTTCTTGTTGTTCAGCGGAAAGGTGGCAGACAAATGAAGATTACTCTTCTGATTATGTGCGGTTTGTCTTTGGCGATGTTTACGGGGTGTGTCTCCTGTGATGCCGCAAAACAGGAATGCAATACAAAATGTGAGGGAAACATGTTCGTGGTACGAATCGCTGAAATCGAAGTTTATCCCGAATGGCTGGAGGCGTATCTCGCCGCCGCCGGGACGGTCGGGGCCGAATCGGTTGCGAAGGAGCCGGGCGTGGTGTGCATCTTTCCGATGCAGAAGAAGGGGTCGCCGACGTCCATCCGCATCGTGGAGATCTACCGCAGCGAGGAGGCGTACAAGGAACATCTCGCGACGCCGCACTTCCGCGCGTACAAGGACGGTACGCCGCACATGATCAAGTCGCTGAAGCTTGTCCCCATGCAACCGCTCGATCCCGACCACGCGGACGGCATCTTCAAGAAGTGGCTGCTGAAGTGACCGGAAGCGGCTGTCAATCACGCAGAGGCATGAAAAGATGACTGATGAACAGACAAGACTGATCGGACGCGAGTTTCGGCACTTCAAAGGAAACCACTACCGGCTCGAGGGGTTCGCAAAGGACTCCGAGACGCTGGAGAAGATGGTCGTGTACCGTGCGCTCTATGGAGATGGCGGATTGTGGGTTCGCCCGGCGAAGATGTTCTTCGAGACCATCGAGCGAGACGGGAAGCGCATGAAGCGATTTGAACTTGTGGAGGACAAGCCATGACATTCATGGACAAGGAAGGGGACACCGACGAAAAAGTTTTCATCGACGGGGGCATGCCCGTAACATGATCTGGCACAACGAGTTTGGATGGAGGATCGAAAAGACATAGGAGAAGAAACGGTGTCCGCAAAATCAAAAGTCGTCGGTTCGGTCGTGGCGGGTTTCCCGTCGCCCGCCGAACAGTATCAGGAACCGCCGCTTGACCTGAACGAGCTTCTGGTGAAGCGTCCGGCCGCCACGTATTTCGTGCGCGTCGAGGGCGACTCGATGGTCGACGCGGGGATCAGCGACGGCGACCTGCTGGTGGTCGACCGTTCCCTCCGCCCCGCCGACGGCGACGTAATCATCGCTAGCGTGGACGGCGATTTTACGGTGAAGACCTACCGTCGCGACAAGGACGGCGTCCGACTCGAACCGGCGAATCCCGAATTCCCGGTCGTCCGCCTCCGCCCCGGACAGGAGCTCGACTACTTCGGTAAGGTGACGGCCTGCATCCACAGATTCGCGGGGAAGCGATGATCGGGCTGGTGGACGGCAACAACTTCTTCGTGTCCTGCGAGCGCGTGTTCGACCGCCGCCTCGTGGGACGGCCGGTGGCCGTCCTCTCCAACAACGACGGCTGCTGCGTCTCGCGTTCAAACGAGTTCAAGGCGCTCGGCATCCCGATGGGCACACCGTATTTCCAGCTGAAAGATCGCGAGGCGGCAGGCGAGCTGTTCTTTCGCTCGTCCAACTACGAATTGTACGGCGACATGTCGCGCCGCATCATCTCAATCCTCCGCGAGGAGGCCGTGGACGTGGAGCAGTATTCCATCGACGAGGCGTTCATCTTCCCGCCCACGACCGCCGCCGCAGACTACGCCGCCTACGGGCGGCGCGTTCGCGCCAAGATTCTCCGCTGGATCGGCATCCCGTGCGGCGTCGGTTTCGCGCCCACAAAGACGCTCGCCAAGATCGCGAATCACATCGGCAAGAAGCGTCCCGACGGCGTGTTCCTCATGCCGGACGATCCGACGGAAATCCTCGCCGCCCTGCCCGTGCAGGAAGTCTGGGGCGTGGGGCGGCGTTTGCCCGCCAAGCTTCGTGCCGAACGCATCCTCAGCGCACAGCATCTCCGAGACGCACCTGATGCCACGATCCGCTCCATCGGCGGCGTGACGCTCCTGCGGACAGCGATGGAGCTGCGCGGCGTTCCCTGCCACGAGGAGCGGGACTACGACGCCGATCCCGATTCGATCTCCTGTTCGCGCTCGTTCGGCGAACCGGCCACAACGGCAGAGGCGCTTGCGGAGTCCCTCGCTGCCTACGCCGCGCAAGCAGCCGCCAAACTTCGCCGACACGGACTTCTCGCGGCTGGGTGCAACATCTACGCGCAGGTCTTCGCCTCGGGCGGAGGAGGCGATTTTCTGGGGCGCACGGTCGTTTTCCCCGCGCCCACGGACGCGACGAACGAGATGCTCCGCGCCATCCGCGAGGAGGTGGACGCGCTCTACGTCGCGGGGACGCGCTACCGCAAGACGGGCATCGTGTTCTTCGGCCTCGAAAAGCCCGGCACGGCGCGTCAGGCCGACCTCTTCGACGACACCCCGCCAGCCGAGAAATCGCGCCTCTACGCCGCTGTTGACGCTCTCAACGTCCGCTACGGCAAGGGCAAGGTCTTCTCCGCCGCCCAGGGGCTGGGCGCGAGGTCGTGGCACATGAAGCGGCAGAAACTTTCGCGCCGCCCCACGACGAGGTGGGACGAGCTGATGACGGTGAG
>CAMNLN010000214.1 GCA_946543025.1 uncultured Verrucomicrobiota bacterium | reverse complement strand
CGCGCCACATTTCCGCTTGATTTGGCGGCGCGTTTTCGGTAAAGTATTCAGAAATCTTCAAAGGAGCAAAAGAATGTTTTCAGGACCTTGGCAAATCGTACTGCTTCTGGTGGTGATCGTGCTCGTGTTCGGCAGCAAGAAACTGCCGGAGCTGGCGCGTGCGCTCGGCAAGGCGAAGGGCGAGTTCAAGAAGGGCACGCAGGAGGGCGAACAGCTCCTGGCTGACGAAGACAAGCCCAAGATCGAGCAGAAGAAGTCGGACGAAAACGCGTAACCAGACGTGAACGACGTCCTTCGAGAACGGCTCAAGACCGTTCCGAACCGCCCCGGATGCTACCTGATGAGGGATCGCCGGGGCGTCATCATCTATGTCGGCAAGGCGAAGAACCTGCGTCGGCGCGTCCTTTCCTACTTCCGTCCGGGTGCCGACCTTGCGCCGAAGGTGCGATCGATGGTGCACTCCGTGGCCGACCTCGAGTTCATGACGGTGAAAAACGACGCGGAGGCGCTGCTCACCGAGGCTTCGCTCATCAAGAAGTACAAGCCGCATTTCAACATCCTCATGCGCGACGACAAGCGCTACCTCGCGCTTCGCGCGGATCCCGACGAGCCGTTCCCCGCGTTCCGCACCTGTCGCATCGTGCGTGACGACGGCGCGCTCTACTTCGGTCCGTTTCCGTCCGCACCCGTCGTGCGCGCCGCGAAGGATTTCGTCGAGAAGCGCTGGGGGCTGCGCGGCTGCGCGGCGCTTGCGCCCGACGAGGAATCGCACACGCACTGCCATGCGGACGTGATCCGCTTCTGCTCCGCGCCGTGCCTCGGCAAGATCTCCATGGCGGACTATCGCGCGCGCTTCGGCGAGGCGTGCGCCTTCCTCAAGGGCGAGCGTCCGGAGGTGATTGCGGAGGTGACGGATGAGATGAAGGCCGCCGCCGCGAAGGAGGATTTCCAGAAGGCCGCGCGCCTGCGCGACACGGTGTTCGCCCTCAAGGAGATGACAAAGGCGCACTTCGTGCGGAAGTCGCCGGAGATGCGCCGCGAGGACGCCCGCCAGGGGCTTGCCGAACTGGCAGCCGCGCTCGGACTTCCCAAGCCGCCGCACGTGATCGAATGCGTGGACATCTCCAACCTTTTCGGTACGCACAACGTGGCGTCGCTCGTGGTCGCGATCGACGGTCTGCCCGATCGCCGCTGGTATCGACATTTCAGAATCGAGTCCTTCGAGGGCGCCGACGACCCGCGCGCGATGGCGGAGGTGACGCGCCGTCGCTACGGCCCCGAGTCGACGCTCGCGGCGAAGAGCCCGCGCGCCGACCTCTATATCTGCGACGGCGGTATCACGCAGCTACGCGCCGCCCGCGCCGTCTTCGCCGAGCTTGGCATCGCGGACATCCCTACCGTGGGCCTCGCCGAGCGCATGGAGATACTTGTGACGGACGACGAACGCGGCGACATCTTCCTGCCGCGCGACTCGCAGGCGCTCTTCGTGGCGACGCGCCTTCGCGACGAGGCGCATCGCTTCGCAATCACCTATCATCGCAACCTGCGCGAGCGGGCGATCCGCGAGTCGGCCTTGGACGCCGTCCCCGGCATCGGCCCCGCCAAGAAGATGGCTCTCCTGAAGAAGTTCCATTCCATCTATGGAATTGCCCGTGCGCACGAAGATGAGATCGCGGCTGCGGCGGGAATCAGCGTTGCCCTCGCCGTCGCCGTGAAGAAAGCGGCAGGGTCTGCTGCCGGCGAAAAGTCGAAATCTTGATTTTTTTCGCGGTTCCCGTTGACTTTCCGGCCTGAATAGGGTATTATTCCTCTTGTCTTTTTGCGGTGGTTCGGCGAATCACCGGAGGTTTGTTCTGTTTTTTGACATGATAGGAGCGTGAAAGTTATGGCCATGAACAATGATTTGCTGGCGATGGTGACGTACATCGAACGCGAGCGCGGCGTTGATCGCGAGATTGTCCTGATGGCGATCGAGCAAGCAATCCAGCAGGCGGCGCGCCATAATCCCGGCGTGACGAACGACCTGCGCGTGACCATCGACCGCAAGACGCTCCAGCTCCATGTCTACGACACGCTTGTCGTCTCGGACGAAGATACGGGAACCGGATTCATCTCCGTCGCCCGTGCCCGCCGCTTTAAGGCGGACGCCGCGGAGGGCGACACCATCGAAGTCGAGATGCCGGCCTCGCGCCTCGGACGCATTGCGGCGCAGACCTCGCGCCAGATGATCATGCAGAAGATCCGCGACGCGGAGCGTTCCAACGTGTTCTCCGCGTTCAAGGGCCGCATCGGCGAGATCGTCACCGGTACGGTGTCCGCCGTGAATCGGCGCGACCTTTACGTGCTTGTTGGCAAGACGGAGATGCTGTTGCCCGGAAAGGAGCGGATCCCCACGGAGGAGTACAATGTCGGCGACTCGATCAAGGCGATTGTCGACGAGGTGAAGCAAGACGTGACGACAGGGCCGACGGTGAAGCTCAGCCGCGCGTCGGCCGAATTCGTGCGGACGCTCTTCCGGTTGGAGGTCTCCGAGATCGCCGAGGGCGTGGTGGAGATCATGGGCGTGGCGCGCGATCCGGGCTACCGGTCGAAGCTCGCGGTGCGGACGCGCGACGAGAAGGTGGATCCCGTGGGCGCGTGCGTGGGCTTGAAAGGCGCGCGCGTGCGCAACATCGTGCGCGAACTCAACGGCGAGAAGATCGACATCGTGCGGTGGTCGGACGACATCAAGCAGTATGTGGCGCAGGCGCTCGCGCCGGCGAAGCTGGAGACGATCGAGGTGGATCCCGATGGCCGCAACACGGTCCATGTGACGGTGGCTCCCGACCAGTATTCGCTCGCGATCGGCAAGCGCGGGCAGAACGTGCGCCTCACCTCGAAGCTGACCGGATGGAACGTCGAGATTACGAAAGCGATGGCCCTGGCGAGCTTCGAAGACCAGAAGGCCGAGGCGATCAAGACGCTGGCCGACACGTTCTCGGTCTCGACGGCCGTGGCGACGCAGCTGGCGAACGCGGGCTTCCTGACGGTGGAGGGCATCATCGAGAGCGACGAGGAAGGGTTCATCGCGGCGACAGGATTTGACGAAGTGACGGCAAAGGGGCTGTACGCGGCGGCGCAGGCGGTGGCAGAGGCCACAGGCTTGGCGCAGGAGGCGGACGAAACCGCCGACGAGGGGACGGAGGAGGCTTAAGACGATGCGTGTTTACGAATTTGCCCGAAAGATCGGCGCCACCTGCGCCTCGGTCATGCGAATGGCCGAGGAGGCGGAGGTGGAGGTCTATTCGCCGCTTTCGGAGATAGACGAGAGCGACGCCGAGACGCTTAACCAGCGATTTCTTCGCGAGGGGCCGGCGGCCGTGAAGGCCGAGGCCGACGCCGTCGCCGCGCGTCGGGCTGAAAAGCGCGCGCGCGCGGAAGCGGTCCGGGCCGAGAGGGACAAGGCGCAAGCTGTCGCGCTGGAGGCGGCGCGGCAACGCGCGATCGCCGTTGCGGAGGGCCGTTCGGCCGAACCGCCGCCGGCAGCGCCGAAGGTGTCCGAGAAGGAGAAGCCGGTGGAGATTCAGGTGACGCTCCCCGAGTTGCCGAAAGTGTCCATCCAGATGTCCGAGGACGACAGTCAGGAAGAAGGGGACGAGCAGTTGCCGGCACGGCACGACGACGTGGACGACGACGTCGACGACGAGGATGACGTGGACGACTATGTCCAAAATAAGGCTCGCGACAAGCGGACCGCCGCCAAGCAGCATCCGTCCCAGAAGCAGCAGCAGGCCGCGGCCCGACAGGCAGCCGCGAAGCAGCCGCCTCCGCCCCCGCCCCCGCCACCTCCCGCACCGCCGAAACCGACGGCGCCTGCGTCAAAGAAACCTGCTGTTGCCGCATCCGCGAAGCCTCCGTCCACGCGCGTGGGTGGCTTGCGCGCCGGCTTCAGTTCCGTCTCGATGCGCCTGTCCAAACCTCGGCCTGCGGCTACCATCTCGGCAGGCGTCGGCACGAAGGCGCAGCCGACGCCCGCGCAGCCGGCGAAACCTTCGATCTCTCTTTCCGTTTCGACACGCGAGATTTCCATCCGCGGCGCGGTGGTGGTGAAGGAGCTGGCGCTGAAGCTTGGCGTACGGCCGAATCGCCTGATCGCCGACCTGATGCAGCTTAAGGTTCTCGCGTCCATCAACCAGCGCGTGGAGCCGGAGGTTGCCACCAAGGTGGCGCAGAAGTACGGTTACAAGGTCAACGTCGAGCACGCGCGCGACGCCGCGAACAAGAAGCCTGTCCTGAAGGCGATCGACGCCGACGACGAGATTCCGCAGGATCTGCCCGAGCAGATGAAGCCGCGGCCGCCGGTCGTGACCTTCCTCGGCCATGTCGACCACGGCAAGACCACGCTCATGGACTACATCCGCCACACGAAGGTGGCGGCGGGCGAGGCCGGCGGCATCACGCAGGCGATTTCCGCGTACCAGGTTGACGTGAACGGGCGCATGATCACGTTCCTCGACACGCCCGGCCATGCCGCGTTCAACGCGATGCGCCAGCGCGGCGCGCAGCTGACGGACATCGCCGTCATCATCATCGCCGCCGACGACGGCATCATGCCGCAGACCGAGGAGGCGATCAAGTTCGCCCGCCAGGCCGGCGTTCAGATCATGGTGGCCATCACCAAGTGCGACAAGCCTACCGCCAACGTGCAGCGCGTCAAGCAGCAGCTTCAGAAGGCCGGTCTCACGCCGGAAGAGTGGGGCGGCGACGTCGTCTGCTGCGAGGTGTCCGGCACCACGGGCCAGGGCGTCGACAACCTGCTGGAGATGATGCTTCTGCAGGCGGACGTGATGGAGCTGACGGCGAATCCAAGCCGCCGCGCGAACGGCTACGTGATCGAGGCCGAGCTGGAGCAGGGTTTCGGCCCGTCCGCCACGCTGCTCGTCACGGGCGGCACGCTGAAGGTTGGCGACGCCGTCCTCATCGGCGAGCACTTCGGCAAGGTGCGCTCGCTCATCGACGACCGCGGCCGCCGCGTCAAGGAGGCGGGGCCGTCCACGCCTGTCAAGTGCACGGGCCTTTCCGGTGTGCCGGAGGCGGGGGCGGAATTCCGCGTGATGCTGAACGAAAAGCGTGCGCGTACGCTTGCCGAGGAGGCCGCGATGGCGCGCAAGGAGCAGGAGCTTTCCACGACGAAGGCCGTGTCGCTCGATGCGCTCATGTCCAAGATGGGCGAGGGGGACAAGCACGAGCTGAGCGTGGTGGTGAAGTCCGATACGCAAGGTTCCCTGGAGGCGATCGTCGAGGCGCTGAACGGCATCAAGAGCGAGAAGGTGTCGCTGAAGGTGATCGGCACCGGCACGGGCAACGTGTCGCTCACGGACGTGAAGAGCGCCGCCGCCGGCAAGGCCGTGATCGTGGGCTTCGACATCGGCTGCGACTCGGGCGTGCAGCAGCAGGCCCGCCACGACGGAGTCCGCATCAACTCCTTCCGCATCATCTACGAGCTGATCGACCACGTGAAGCAGTGCATGCTCGACCTGCTGCCGCCGGAGTACACCGAGAAGGTGCTCGGCCATGCCACGATCAAGGCCGTGTACGACATCGGCAAGGTGGGCAAGATCGCCGGTTCGCAGATGCTCGACGGCAAGCTCGTCTCCACGGCCCGCTACCGCATTCTGCGCGACGAGAAGAAGATATGGGAAGGTAAGCTCCAGACGCTGCGCCACTTCAAGGACGAGGTCAAGGAGGTCACGGGCCAGCAAGAGTGCGGCGTGTGCTTCCTGAACTTCGAGCAGTTCGTCGAGGGCGACATGATCGAGTGTTACATGCTTGAGGAGCTGCCGAGGAGCTTGTAAATGTCCGTCGATCGTCTGGAGCGTGTCAATTCGCTGCTGAAGCGCGTGATCGGGGACGCGATGTTTCGCGTCCTGATGGGCGCGGACGTTTCCGCCGGCCTCGTGACGGTGACGGGCGTCTCGTGCGGGAAAGATCTGCGCAACGCGACGGTGCGCGTGTCGGTGTTCGGCGAGGAGGCGGAGCAGAAGCGCGTGTTGGGGCACATCATCCGCCGCGCGCACGAGTTCGAGCGCATCGTCAACCGCGAGGCGCGCCTGAAGTTCACGCCGCAGCTGCGGTTCGTGCTCGACCATTCGCTCGAGAAGGGCGACCACGTGCTGGC
>CAMNLN010000213.1 GCA_946543025.1 uncultured Verrucomicrobiota bacterium | reverse complement strand
TTGCGATCAGTCGGTTATTCCCCATGCCCATGCTGTTTTTTGATATACTTGGAGTCGTCAAAGGAACAACCACGATGAGCACAAAATGCAGATATTGCGGCAGCTCGAGCTATGGTTCGGGATGCATCCACTCGCCCACGAAGAAACATGAACATCGAGACGACGAGAAGCACTGCGAATGGTGCGGCTCGTCGAGCTACGGGTCGGGGTGCATCCATTCGCCTACGCGCAAGCATCGCCACGGTCCCGGCGGCAACAAGTGTATCTGGTGCGGCTCGACCTCCAACGGCTCCGGCTGTATCCACAGCCCGACGGGGAAGCATGAGAAATGAACTGGCAGGCACCAGGAGAGCAAGAAGAACTTGCTCGGCCGGGACAGGGTCTCTCGTGACGGGAGGGCATGATGTTCGCGAGTAGAGGCCCTTCGGAGGCTTTCCCCGTGAAAGCGCAAACGTTAAGCGCCGATTTTCGCGTGGATTGTCCATGTGCGGTATGTTAGAATGTCCGTGTGCAGGTAAAAGGAGCAACAATGGATCGAAGAAAAGATACTGGTTTGCTGGCTGCGCTTCTCTGTGCGTTCGGTATCGCGGCGGTGACGTTCGGCGAACCGATCGTGACGAACGGCGGGTTCGAGGCGGGCGGCGACGGCAAGGTGGCCGGGTGGAAAGCGTACGGGAAGAAGTATACGTTCCGCGCGGGCGAGGGCATCAACGGCACGGGCGCGTTCTGCTACGAGAACGACGATCCCAAGTACTACGCCGTGCCGGGGCAGACGATCAAGCTTGAGCCGGGGAAGCGGTACAGATTCTCGGTCTGGATACGGACGGAGGACATCAAGGGCGACGAGAGCGGCGCAAGCATCTGCGTCGAATGGCGTCGCGCAGATGGGAAATGGCTCGGTGGCGCGTACGCGAACGGCGTGAAGGGCACGAAGTTCTGGACCAAAGTCGAATGCATGACGACAATCATCCCCACCGAGGCGCACAGCTTCCACGTTGCTCCCTATGTTCGTCCGCGCATGACGGGCAAGGCGTGGTTCGACGACGTGTCCGTCACGCCCGTGGAGCCGAAAGTCGTGAGCGGCGTGTGCTCTACCGTCTACCGGAACATGGCTGCGGCGGGCAACGTGACGTTCCGCGCGTTGCTGGAGAAGTACGGCGCAGTGCCGCCGGAGAGGATTGTGTTCAACTACCTTGACGCCGAGGGACGACTGCGCTTCGCGCCGGCGGACGCGCAACTCGCCTGCACAGTCCCCGTGGCGTCGCTCAAGATGGGGCGGCAGACTGTGGGCGTAGCGGCCTACGCCGAGGACGGCAAGATGCTCGGTACGGCCGAGATGGCGTTTACGCGCGTGGCACAGCTGCCCAAGCGTGCCGTGTGGTTCGACGCGCAGGGGCGCACGATCGTGAACGGCGAGCCGTTCTTCCCCCTCGGCATGTACTGGGGCGGCATCACCACGAACAAGCTTGAAATCTACGCGAAGGGGCCGTTCAACTGCCTCATGCCGTACAACGCGCCCAACTCAAAGGACCTGATGGATCTTTGCCATGCGCGCGGCATCAAGGTGATCTACAGCGTAAAGGACATCTACTCGGGGACACGCTGGGCACCGAAGGGCATCACCACCGAGGCGGACGAGGTGCGGTACATCAAGGATCGCGTGGCGCGGTTTAAGGACCATCCCGCGTTGCTCGCCTGGTACCTGAACGACGAGATGCCGCTCACGATGCTGGCGCGTCTATCGGCGCGCCGCGACCTGATGGAAGAGCTTGATCCCGGACATCCGGGCTGGGTGGTGCTCTACCAGTACGACCAGATACAGGACTACCTGCCGTCCTTCGACGTGATCGGCACGGATCCCTATCCGATTCCACAGCCCGCCGGGCGGGCGGCAGTCTGGACGCGCGCGACCGCGCGCGGCACGGCCGGATGCAAGCCGCTCTGGCAGGTGCCGCAGGCGTTCGACTGGGCGGCCTACCGCAAGACGCCCGAAGAGAAGGCGAAATGCCGCGCGCCGACGGAGGCGGAGCTGCGCTCGATGTGCTGGCAGTGCATCGCGTGCGGCGCGAACGGACTCGTGATGTACTCGTGGTTCGACCTCTGGAAGGAGCCGAACGGCGTGCCGTTCGCCACGCGCTGGGCGGAGGTCTGCCGCGTGGGCGAGGAGATCAAGAAGTTCATTCCCGTGCTGCTGGCCGACGAGCTGTGCGGGTTCGCCCGTCCCGTTGAGGACGCGTCGGACGGCCCCCTCTGCGTGCGCGCGTGGCGGCATGAGGGCGAGACATGGCTGCTGGCTGTCAATTCATCCGACAAGCCGCTCGACGCGCAGATCGACCTCTCTGGGAAGTGCGCGGTGGCGTCTGCCGCATTCGGCCCCATGCCGAAGCTGGCGGAAGACGGTTGCAAGCTGACGGTGCCGCTCGCACCCCTTGAGCCTGCGCTCATCCGCCTCCATTGATGCCCATCGAATCGAAAGGAAAACGCGATGAAATGTTGTAACCTTCTGATGTTTACGGCTGGTCTTGCCCTTGTGGCTGGCGTCGCGAGCGCCGCCACGGCCACGGCCGACTTCACGCAGGAGATCGGTTGCCTGCGCAAGGCGCTCCATTCCTCCGGATGGGCGCCGCGCTCCTACCCGCGCTCGATCCAGAACGACGACGCGAACGTGGCCGCAATGAACTTGACGTACGCCCGCACACACGACTGGGCGCTCGTCAACGACGGCCAGCGCGTGGTGGACTACCAGTATATCTTCCCGCTCTTCCACCTCGACGCGAAGGATCCGACGAACTACCTCTTCGAGCCGACCGACCACCTGCTCGGCCTCGCGCGGAACATCGGCCTCGACATCTTCTACCGCCTCGGCACGTCCATCGAGCACACGGGCAACATCCATTTTAACGCCCGTGTGCCAAAGGACTTCGACAAGACGGCAGAAATTTTCGCCGGAATCATCCGCCACTACAACAAGGGATGGGCGAACGGACACCAGTGGAACATCAAGTACTGGGAGCTGTGGAACGAGCCGGACGGCATCAGCAACATGTGGTGGCTGCCGGAGGCCGAGGGCGGCAAGGACCGCGAGAAGATGCGCGACCTCTTCATCAAGCTCTTCGTTAAATGCCTCAAGCGGCTCAAGGCTGAGTTCCCCGAAGTGAAGGTGGGCGGTCCCGCGCTTTGCTCGATGAAGCCGTGGTACTTCCGTCCGCTCCTTCAGGCCTGCAAGGACGCGGGCGTGGCCCCGGACTTCATCTCGTGGCACTATTACGGCTCGAATCCCGACGCGATGATCAAGTCCGCCGACGACGCGCGGAAGATGTGCGACGAGTACGGCTTTACGAAGTGCGAGCTCATCCTGAACGAGTGGCACTACCTCCTCACGTGGGACGGCATCCACGGCAACAATTCGACACCCGAAGCGGTCAGAAAGGCGCATCAGGGACCTTCCGGCCACAACAACATCGACTCCGCCTGCTTTACGCTCACCTCGCTCATCAAGTTCCAGTCCTCGAAACTCGATCAGGCCTACTACTACGGTTGCGGTCCCGCGGGCAACTGGGGTTACCTGGACGGTTACCGTCGGCCGAACAAGAACTGGCATGCCTGCCGCATCTTCGGCGACCTCGTGAAAAACTATTCCGGGATGTTCGCCGCCACCGGACAGGACACCGTCTCCGCGCTGGCCGTCAAGTCCGTCGATGGAAAGAAAGCCGCTCTGCTCGTCGTCGACTACCGCGGCAAGGGCCAGACGCTCACCGTGGACGTCAAGGGGATGGACGCCGCCAAGAAAACGTCCGCAATCCTGCTCGACCACACGCATAACGCCACGCCCTGCGACATGGTCTGGCAGGGCGGTACGCTCACGCTCAAGAAGCCGGACGTCAACTCTGCCGCCTTCCTTGTCACCTTTGAGCTGTAGCGACCATCGGGTATTGTCGGCTGGACGACCGTTCCGCGAAATCCGGGAAGGGGGCGAGGCGTGAAGACTGCAACCAGATTCTTTTGGGGAGTCTTGGCGCTTCTGCTTGTCGCCTGGCTGGGGGCTTCGCTCTTCTTCACGTTGGCCGGTGGCGGAAATCCTCCGCTTGCGACGGGGCCGTCCGGTGACGGCCGACCGGCGTCCGAGAATGTCTACACGCATATCCGTGAGCTGGTGGATACCTTGCCGAAATGGGACAACCGGTGGAATTGCCTTGCGATCGCACTTCATGGCAAGACCAACTGGTCGGCCTGCGCCGAAACGGTCGCCGTCATGCTCGCGGCGCACTCGAACGCCTTTGTGTGCGCCGAGCAGATTGTCGCGGCGCCGGATTCCCGATGGTTGCCCGGCATGACATGGCAGAGATTTACGGGCGACGTTGTCACGCTTCAGAAGATTGGGCTGCTGTACCGCGTTAGGGCGCGCGCCGAGGCGGAACACGGAGACATCGCGGCAGGACGGGAGAAACTGCTCGCGCTTGGTCGGCTGGGCATGCGGGTCAAGCGACTGGGCGTCCTTCCTTATCTGATCGGATCGGCTCTCTTCAATGTCGCGCTCGGCGATGCCGTCAAGCTACCGTTCGCCGTGGACGCGGACTCGGCATGGCTTGAGTGCATGCAGGATCGGATCCGTGCCGCGTCATCGGACGAGCTGATTCTTGAGGCGGTGGAGAATGAGCGCGACATGCGCAGAGTCTATTTCTCTGCTCCCGCCGCGGAACTTGCGGGGAGTTCCGGTTCGTGGCTGCTGGCAACGCTGCTTGGTTGCTTCCCAGGGTACGGGAACTATGCTTTCCAGAGCGAGATTTGCATACGGAAGGAAATGGAGGAACTGGATCGGCTGCAGGAGAAGGTCAAGGGAAAACACTATGATCGGGACTATGCCACGGAGACTCCTGCATGTCGGCGACAGTCCGTTTCCCGCCTGTTTCGACGTAATTGGCTGGGGGAAGAAAAGTTACAGAGAGACGGTTTGCGGGACTTCTACCGGTTCTTGTCGAGGGGCCGGTTTTACGAGATCTCTTACGATGTCGCGCTGGCTTGCCGATGCTACAGGATAAGGCATGGAGCCTGGCCGTCGTCGTTGGGCGCGCTCGTGCCGGACTGGCTGGCAGCCGTGCCGTCTGATCCGTTCGACGGCCAGCCGTTGCGTTACGACACGACGAACCACTACATTTGGACGAAAGGGCCGGACGGCACTTTTGATGGGAAGATTGTTTTCGGCCCTTACGGGACGCCGAGCTGGCGAAAGGCCAAGGACTCGCGTTGGGTTCGTTTCCTTGACGTCGAGGGACGCGGCGACGCTAGCCGACGGACGAACTTCGCGTTCTACGTGCCGGGCTGGATGCGGACGCGCTCTCGTGACGACGAGACCTGGCATAGTTTCACGAACGTGTTTTCTGGCGCGCGGTGCGAGCGTTGGAGCTGGAACGGCGATTGCGCCTGGAAGAAGGCGATGCGCAATGCCGACCAGGCGGCGCACGGGCTGGCCGACGAGGTGGCGCGCATGCCGGACGGCGCACGCACGAACGTGACGCTCGTGGGGCATTCGCTCGGGGCGCGAATTGTCGTACGGACGCTCGCGGAGCTTGCGGGCAAGGGCCTCAAGGTGAAGCAGGGCATCTTGCTGGGGGCGGCCATTCCAAACGCCGATCCCGACCTTGAGCGCGCGGGGAAGGCGTCTTGCCTGCCGGTGCTGGCTATCTGCAACCCGAAGGACGTGACGCTCAAGTACGCGTACGGCGCGGCGGGCGGCGAATCGGCGCCCGCGTTCGGGACGGACGGCGCCCCGCGCCCGCTTGGGAACGTGGTCGAGTGTCCCGTCTCGGTCACTGTCACCGAGCAGACGGAGGTCGAGGCGGCATGGGGAAAATCGGAGGCGATCAAGAAAATCGCCAGCCACCACGCGCTGTTCTACCTGGCGGCACTCCGGGCAATATTGGAAGGAGACCAGCCGGAGGACCGGCAACTGCTCGTGCCGCAAGGGCGAATCAACGTGGAGATGAAGGTGCTTGACGCCGGAATCTGGTGGGACATGCTGGAGACGACGAACGGCTGGAAGCTGGAGCGCAACAAGCTGACGGGACACTGCCGCATCCTAGACCCGGAGAAGAAACGCAAGGCATGGGGAAGCGAAACGACGATGCGCGAAGCCTTTTCCAAGCTGCGCAACCAGGTTCGGTGA
>CAMNLN010000212.1 GCA_946543025.1 uncultured Verrucomicrobiota bacterium | reverse complement strand
CGGAAGATGCACGGGCCGGAGGCGCGGCCCTCGGCGAGGATGTCGTCCCATTCGGGCGGGCGGCGTTCGGGCGACACGGGACGCGACAGCCAGAAGTCCTTCAATGTCGGCGCGACCTCCATCTTCCCTGGCGACACGCGGCATGTGGCGTAGCCGATGTCGCCCCAAAGCCCGTTCGACGGCAGGCACAGCTCCCGTTTCGCGCGTTCAGGCGTCTTTTGCTTCTTGTCGCGCATCCAGGCCCGCATCCAACGGTGGTTGTGCCCGTGGATGAATCCGGCGACGCACGGGGTCGTGACCATGACGAGCGCGAGCGGCTTGCCGCACATCTTCAGATCTCCGACGGTATGGTGCGCGCAGAGGATGACGGGTTTCGTCCGCTTGGCGAGAAAGTCCCGCAGGAACGCCTGCTGCTCGTCCGACAGCGCGCCGGGCACCGGCCCGAAGTCGTCCTTGGCACGGTCGTCCGTCCCCTGGAGGGAATCGAGCATGAGGAAACCGACGGACGGCGTCTCGACCAGATGCACGAAGCGCCCCGGCACGAGGGATTTCTTCGGAGCGTCCGGCCAGCGGGCGGCGAACTCGCTGCGCCGGTCGTGGTTGCCCATGCCCACCGTCACGGTGATGCCCGCGTCCTCCAGAAGCTTGAACGTCGGCCGCGAGGCGTCGTAGTCCGCGCCCAGCCCGCAGACGTGCGCCAAGTCGCCGAACACGAGCACGTTGCGCGGCAGCGGGCGCATCTTCAGGATCTCCGCCACCGACTCCTTCAGCTTCTTGCGCGCCCACTTGCAGGTCTGGGCCGCGCCCGCGTGGACGTCGGAGAGGAAGACGAGCAGGTTGTCGTCGAAGTCCGCCTCATCCTTGGCGAAGAGCTTCTGCGGCCTCGCCGCTAGCGCGGCGGCCAGCCCGTCGATGAAGAATCTTCTTGTCACCTTCCTATGGTCCTTTCTGACTGAAAACAACCGTCATGCCGTCCGCCACGTCCACAGGCCGGAGTCCTTGGCGACGATGCCCCGCCCGTCACCGTGCCCGTGTTTCCGTACGCGACGGCCCCGCCGACTCGTACGCCCGCTTATCGCAGGATGATGTACGTGCCGAGCTCGGGGCCGAGCATCCGCAGGCTGTAGCGATTCCACTGCACCCACGTGCCGCCGCCCGTCTGGAAATGCGGCTCGATCACGTTCCAGCCGGGCAACAGCGCGCCGGGCGCGAGCGAAATCGTCCGCTCCGCGTTGGGGAGGCCGGTCGGCGCGCTGAACGCCTCGGTTCCGTTGACGTTGACCGTAAAGGCCGCGGAGCTGTTCGGGTCATTAATCGTGCGGAACGTGAACTCGAACGGGAAGTTCTCCGCCAGCCACGGCGGCACGTAGAAGTGTAGGCGGTTGCTGGAATTGCCCCCCGTGACGGCGCGCGTGACGTGCGCCATGTTCAGGTCGCCCACGTAGTAGTCCTTGATCGCGATCTGCCCCTCGTGCGTGAAGTTCCCGCCCACGCCGGAGACGAGCGCCCACGAGCCGAGCATCTCGACCTTGTCGATCGCGAGCGACCCCGTGCCGCCCAGCGTGAGCGTGGCGACGTTCTCGCCCGCATGGATCGCGCCGCCCTTCACGACCCACCACACGTTGCTGCCCGTCCCCACCGGCTTCGCGCCGAACCGCGCGCCGTTGACGGCGAGCGACACCTGCGCGTCCGCGCCCGCAACGTCTCCCGCGACGAGATGGAACGCCTGGTCCATCCCGCTCCAGCTCGGCGGCGGCGTGAAGCGGAGCGTGAGCGTGCGGTGGGTGGCATCGAGCGTGCCCGCCATGTCGTGCCACGTGTCGCTCACGGTATAGTCGTAGGAACCCTCGGCGGCCATCGCGAACTCGCCGGACGCGCCGTCCGCCGTGCCCGCGCCGAACACGGCGCGCGGGTAGCCGAACGCCGCCGCGATCTCGTCCTTCGTGAGCACGCGCCGCCACGCGGCGAGCTGCTGGATCGAGCCGGTGAAGTTCTTGATCGCGTTGCCGGAGGAAAAGACCGTCCCCACGCTGTTGCTGTAGTTACACCAGGTGCGGTAGTCGCTCTCGCCGCCCAGCGCGAGCGTCTTGCCGACGAACTTCGCCTGGCTGGTGGCCATCGTGCCGCTCCACGTGCGGATGCCGTACTGGGAATCGGCCACCGTCACGGTCAGGTGGTCCTTGCCGTCCGCCTGCGGCGACACCGTCCAGGCGATGTCGTACCAGACGTTGGTGGTCAGCTTCAGCGAGGACGCGTAGACCGAGCTGCGCCCCGCGTAGTAGCGGGGGTAGAAGTTGGTGGCGTTGGCCCCGAGCGACACGACGCCGATCTCGTAGCCGCCGCTCTGGTCCGTCGTGCCGCCCCAGTCGAATGCGTTGTTGAACACGTAGCACGCCTTGTCGCCCACGACGCCGTCCTCCGGCAGCGCGATGCGGATGCGGGCGATGAAGGTGCTGTCGCCCGCCACGGTGGAGTCGGACAGCCGCACGCGCGCCGGCAGCACCTGGTACACGCCGTCCTCCGTCGTGCGGTACTGCGGCGCGAACGTCAGGCAGTCGGCGGAGAACGACGTGCCGAGCGCGGGCCGGAACACGGTCGTCGCCTGCCACGTGAGCGGACCGCCGTCCGTCACGTATTCGACCTCCGGGTTCCCCGCCGCCGGCGCGGCGGCCGTGCCCCACTTCCGCACGTCGCGCAGCTCGTTCGCGGACACCTTGCCGTCGCCGTCGAGGTCGCGGTCGAACTTCCACCAGCGGTGGACGTCCGCGAACACGTCGTCCCCTTCCGGCGCCTCGGGCCGTCCGAACACGTCGAGGATCTCGGCCAAGGTCAGCCCCCGGTCCCACAGCGCCATCTCGTGGATGAGGCCGTTGTAGTCCTTGCAGTCGACGGAGCTGCCGGTGCCGATGTTCTGCCAGGCGCTGACGTACGACTGCCCGCCGAGCCGCCCGGTGCTGCCGGAAAATTCCACCGCGCGGTCGAAATCCAAGTCCCGCGTCTGGTAGAAAAGTCCGTTGTCCCCCGCCACCACGCAGAGCACGCGCTGCTTGGGCTTGGCGTCGACCTCGATCCGGGAGATGCTGAACGCGAGGTCGTACCACTTGCCGACTTCCAGCGTGATGTCGGCAAAGGACGTCGAGCGCTGGCCGATGAAGAGGATCGGCGAGTATTTCGCGCCGTTCCGGCCGATGCCGAAGAGGTTGCCGTAGGACGCCGTCGGTCCTCCGGCATTCGACCAGAGGAAATTGTTGTTGTAGATGAAGCGCTCGCTCGTCGTGGTATAGAGCTGCTCGCCGGGGCAGATGCGCGCGAAGAACGTCACCGTGTCGCTGTTCACGTAGCCGCCCGTGATGTCGACCATCGTGGGGCGCACCTGGTTGCTCGCGTTCGTGACGGCCTGCACGTTGAGCGCCGTGCAGACCACGTCCTTCTGCCGGTAGGGAAGACGCACCGTCGTGCGCGTCCAGAGCGGCCCGCCGCTCGGGCCGCACATCCGGCTCGGCGTGCCCTGCGCGGCGTCGCGGCAGTCGTGGATCTCGCCCGCCGCGGCCACCGCGCCGTCCGCGCCGCCCGAGTCGAACTTCCACCAGAACATCGCTTCGTCCAGAGCGGATCCGGACGCCGCTACGGCAACCAGCACGAAAGGCAGGACCATCGTTTTCATGATCGTATTCCTCCTGTTGTTCAATTTGAGGGATGTCCCCGTCGGTGCACAGTATATCACAAATTCGCGGGCAGGGAATCCCTTTCCGGAACCGCAGGGGGAATTTCTGTTGCCGCCCGGACGGCCGGATCGGATGCCGATGCCGCCGCGCGCCGCCGCCACGCCGGCCATCGGCGCGCCCGCACGCGCGTTTCCTTCCTATTCCAGCATCAGTTCTCGGAGGCGGGCGATGTCTGCGTCCGTGAACCCGCATGATTTCACGAACGCCTCCACGCGCTCGCGGATCGTCGCGCCGGGATAGGCGTCAAACCCCTTCACCAGCTTGTCGAAGCGCGTCTCGTGCCGGAAGTCGAGCTTGCTCTTGTCGAAGCCCGTCACCTCCCAGTCCTTATACAGCTCGTCCTCTTCCACGCCGAGCAGCGCCTCCAGGACGAACGCCAGGGAACCCGTCCTGTCCGCGCCCGCGATGCAATGGAACACGATCGGGTAGCGCGCCTCGTCGAGGAACGCGCGGAAGACCTTCGCGAACGCTTCCTTGCTCGCCGGCTTGTGAAAACCGGAATAGGCTGACGACGAGACATGCAGCCATGCCACCTCCGGCCCGAGCGGCGAACCTGTCATGCCGTAACATTCCCGGTCGGAGCGCAGGTCGATGTCCGTGCGGATGCCCAGCGTCTTTTTTGCGTACTTGCGCGCGGCGTCGTTCAGGCGTTCCTTACCCGGCTTCATCGTGCCGTCCTTGGCCTTGGTAGCGTTGCTGTTTAGGCCTGCGGACCGGTAGATGCGCCCCTGCCTCACGCGTCGTCCGTCCAACCCCTTGCGTCCGCCGATGTCGCGCATGTTCGGCACGCCGTGCAGATGGATCATGCGCGGCGCACGGTCCTCCGTGGCGAACGTCCCGCCCGCTGAGACCTCGCCTTGATCGGTCTTCGCCGTCACCCTCCAGGAATATGTCCGCCCCGCCTCGAAGTTGTCGAGCCGCATGTGCGTCTTCTCCGTCTCTCCTTGCCAGAACGGTACGCCGCCCGGTTCGCTCGCCACGCGCACGGCATAGCGTACGCGCTCCGTCCCGTTTGTGCCCGAGAGACGCCAGTCGAGCGTCACCTTCTGTGGTCGGTCGCCGAACTTCGCGATCCGCTTGCGTGCGGCGTAGTCGGCGAACTGCGCGCGCCGCTCGGCGCGGCCCATGTCGAGATACGCCTTCTGGTCCGCCGAAAGAAGCGGCACGACGGCCTTGTCGGCCGGCGATACGATAGACAGGGTGGCGGCCAGCGAGACGTGGCACGCGGCAAGAAGCAGGGCCGACGCGAACACGGCTGTCCCGTTAGTGAAAAACCGCTTCGATGCGTTCATGTCATATTTCCTTGTTTTCAGCTTTATTTCCTTTTGCCCTCGCCTTTGGCACGCGACTCGAAAAAGCCCGTTGCCTCAACTTGATTCGCCGGGGAGGACGATCTCAGCCACGTCAGGCATCCGGTCGTGCTGCGTCGCCAAGGCGTCCAGCGCGAAGACGTGCGCCTTTTCGCCGCCCCACGTCTCGGTGACGACGAGGCGCATCGCGTCCGCCTCCACCGGCGCGAACGAAATCTTGCGGAAGCGCAGGTAGTTCGCGTCATCTTCGAATACGGCCCGCCACGTGCCGCCCGTGCGCACCTCCACGCGGAAACCCTTCGCGAGCATCTTGGGCATCTCTGCGCGCTCCGTGGTGGCCTCGAGCTTGCGCATGCGCTTGCCCCTGAAGGTCATTTCCGAATCGAAGACGATACGCGCGCCGGAAATGCGCCGGGGCCCTTCCCAGGAGTAGACGATCTTCTCCTCGTTCGGCGCGACCCACACGCCATTGTCCTCCCCGCCGTAGGAGCGGTCGATGCCGTTACGAAGCACGGCCACGTCGTCCGCGCACGTCGCCGCAGCGGTGAGCGGCGAGACCTTGCGCCAGCGGAACGGCAGCATGCAGTCGTCGTCCTCCAGCGTCGCCTGAAGCTCGGCAATCCGCTCGCGGCGCAGCCGGGCGGGATCGATTCCGTACTTCACAAGCAGCGCGGCGGCCGTTCCCACGGCCTGCCCGAGCGTGGCGCAGGTTGCCATCACGCGCGACGACGAGAGCGCCATGTGTGTGCAGGAGATGTCGCGTCCCGCGAACATCAGGTTGGGTACGTTCACGGAGTAGAGGCAGTCGAACGGGATGCCGAAAGGGGACGGCGCGGCGTACTGCACGGACACAGGGCCGTTGCGGCGGAAGATCGCGTCGGGATGGTGGTCATCCAGCGTCCAGCCGCCGTACGCGACCACGTCCTCGAAGTGCCCGCCGCTCGTCACGTCGTGCTGCGTGAGGATGTGGGGGCCGATGAAGCGCGTGGACTCGCGCTTGCCCGGAAGCGAGCCGATCCAGTCGAGCTCGTAATTCCGCGCGCGCCCATCGGGATGGTTCTTCAGGTACGCCCACACGCCGTAGGCGATCTTCTTCAGCTCAAGCTGGATTTCGTTCGCGTCGCCGACCGTGTCCAGGTTCCCGCCGAACTCGATCCACCAGAAGTTGTTCT
>CAMNLN010000211.1 GCA_946543025.1 uncultured Verrucomicrobiota bacterium | reverse complement strand
CAGGTCGGCGACGTCATCGAGTGCTACACCCTCGAAGAGCTGCCGCGCAGTCTCTGACAAGTGGCGTCTAACGTCGCCCGGTCTTAGACCTTGACCAGGTTCTTGCGCAGGGCGATGCCGACTGCTTCGGTGCGGTTGGCGGCTCCGAGCTTGACGAGAAGGGTCTCGACATGCTCCTTCACGACGGTTCTGCTGATGCCGAGCTGATCGGCGATCTCCGTGTTGTTGAAGCCCTTGACGAGGGAGAAGAGCACTTCCTGCTGCCTGGGCGAGAGCGTTGGCGCAGGGGGGTCGAACGCAAGAAGCCCTTTTACTTCTGGAGAGATGAATTTCTTTCCCGCGGCGACTGTGCGAACGGCCGTGAGCAGGATGCTGTCGTCCGCCGATTTCATCACCGCGCCAGTCGCGCCGGCCGAAAGCGCCGCGGCTATGTTGTCTGAGGTGGAATAGGAGGTGAGGACGACGATTCTTGTGCCGGGAAGCTTCGCGCAGATTTCGGCAGTCGCGGCGATGCCGTCCTTCTTCGGCATCATCAGATCCATTATTATTACGTCGGGCTTGAGCTTAAGCGCCTGCGAGACGGTAAGGCCGCCGTCGTCGGCTTCTCCGACGACGGCGAGGTCTTTTTCCGCGGCAAAGAGGGACTTCAGCCCCATGCGGACGATCTTGTGGTCATCGGCAATCAGAATGGAAATCTTGTTCATTGTCATGTCTCCTCGGGAAGTGGAATGTCTATTGCGACGCGGGTTCCTTTGCCGGGCGCGCTTGCGATGTCGGCTGTGCCGTCCAGCGCCTTGACCCGTTCCATAACGCCTTCGAGCCCGAAATGCCCCTGCTCCATGCCCGGGCGCGTCATGGGGTCAAAGCCGCAGCCGTCATCCGCGACGGAGAAAAGCAGCCGTCCGCCATTGATTGTTCCCGCGACCCTGAGCGTCGTCGCATGGCCGTGGCGCACGGCGTTTACGACGAGTTCGCGGATGATGCAGAGAATGTTGTGGAAGTCGCTGTCGGGTATCTTTCTCCGCGGCACGTTGAAGCGCACCTGGAGCTGGGCGTCAACAAGATGCGGCTGAAGGGTGATGCGGATGGCTTCGTCTATGTCGCTCTTCTCGAGCGCCTGGTTGCGGAGATCCCAGATGCAGTTCCTTAACTCGGAACGCGAAGAGTTTATCGTCTTGAGGGCGATGTCCAGATGCGGTGCAGATTCCTCATCCGTTGCGGGCAGTGCCACCTGCGCAGCGCGTATTTCGAGCGCCGCGCCCGTCAGATTCTGCACGACGGAGTCGTGCAGCTCGGTCGCGAGGCGCGTTCGCTCGATCGTCTTGAACTTGGCGTGCGTCGCCTCGACCTGCTTCCGCGCGAGTTCCCGGCCTCGCCGTTCTACAAGGACGCGTAGCGAGGCGTTCCAGATGAGAACCAGGACAAGCACGCCCGCCATCGCGGAGAGGATGATCAGGAACCTCGCCGGAGTCAGCCATGGTGGATGCGAGACGATGACTATGTCGTTCCTGCCGCGCAGTATCAGCGTAAGTCCGCTGATGTGGGGCATGTCGGCCTGGGCGTCGTAGTCGTTGGTCTCAAGAAGGCAGACTCCCGTCGCCTCGATCTGGCATCCGAGCTCGAGCCCTTCGGTCGCCTCGGGGCAGGAGCTTGTGTCGAGCTGGATGAGAAGTCCGTCGCAGTCGAGCCCGATGCGGCCTTCCGCGTTGCCGAGCGAGGGCAGATTGCGGATCGTGCCTCCCAGGGTGATGAGCTTCCCGTAGTAGGAGGGCTTGAAGGTGATGGAGCCGGAGGGACTCTTGACGATAACGTCTGCGAGCGACATGAGGCGGACAGGGGGTCGCGGCGGCGAGGTCTCGGGCGCGGACGAGGAAATCGTCGCCGTGCCGAGAATGATGTTGAACTGGTCCGTCTCAGGATATCCGCATATCGTCGCGTGCAGGCCCGGGCGCGGAACCGCCTCGTTGCGGTGTGAAAGCTTGACGCGGACGATTCGTCCGTCGTAGTCCCTGAGTAGAAGATTGCGTTTTTGCCATACGGCGATGATCTCGCCGCTTATCTTCCGCTTGCCGAGCGAGCGGACGTTCTCGGGCGTCTGGTAGATCTTGCGTTCGAGAAAGGGAATGCTCTGCGGCGGGGGCGGCGGGGAGAGAACCTTGATGCCTTCGATCTGCGACACGATCAAGGGCCTTGCGTAGCGGCGTACGGACGGAAGCGCCCAGTTGAACGTGCCGACCACAGACACCTGGGACTCCAGAAGCTGGTTGACGGCGTCAGGGGCTACTGAAGGGAGGAGAACCGGCATTGTCGTCGGACCGTCTTTGAGGGTAAGGCAGATGAAGTTGGGGTCGTCTTCGCTTGTGCGCCAGTCGATGACGGTTCCAGTAGTCCGTATGAGACGCAGGTTGTCGTTGATGCTCGAGAGGTCATGGAGTTTCCTTGGAACTGGCTTGACCACGGCGCCGCTCCCGAGAATCTGGATTTCATGTGCGACCGCGTAGGGCTCGTTGCCGTAGTCGTGTTTCTGGAGGCCGAAGATGCCGGAGATGAAAACGCGGTCTCCCTGCTGCAGCGCGATTGGTGATGGCGTTCTGTTGAACACGGGGATGAGCAGTTCGCCGTCGTCGACGATGAAGGACGCGGCAGGAGTCGTTTCCGTCGCGGATGACAGGATTGTATGGACCGTTCCCGTGAGGGCGAAAAAATTGTGCGTCCCCGGCGTAGTGCTGTCCCAGATGCCCATCATGGACCTGATTTCCGTATTCGTCACGGCTCCAGGAAGATCGGCAAGCGCGATTGACGCGGCTGCACACAAAAGCATCTGTGTCCATTTTTTCATGCCGAAAATTATATCATATATTGATGCGGCAAACAGTAAATCCACTACCCTCCAGTTGGAGGGGTTTTCAATGAAGAGAGGTCGGGTGTATAATTTTGGCGACGCTGGTGATGCAGCGTTCACACACGTAAAAAGAGGACACGACATGAAGTTCAAGACAATGTTGGCGATGGCGCTCGGCGCTCTGGCGGCGGGCTTTGCGGCGGCGGGAGACCTCGCGGTATCCGCCTATTGGCAGGACCACATGGTCCTCCAGCGCGGGAAGAAGATAACCGTCTGGGGCAAGGACGCCGCGGGCCGCACCGTGACCGTCTCGTTCGCTGGACAGACCGCGAACGCCACGACCGGGGCCGACGGCTTCTGGGAGACGACATTCGCGCAGCCGTTCGCGCTCTCGGCGACGCCGCAGACGCTGACGATCACCGACAGCGCGAACGAGTCCATCTCGCTTTCGGACGTCCTTGTAGGCGACGTGTTCCTCGCGGGCGGACAGAGCAACATGGACCGCCGCCTCGACTACAACTACTTCCACGAGCCGCAGTCCATCAAGGACTTCTGCCGCAACGACGACGGTATCCGCTTCATCCGCATTGCGCGGAGTGCAGAGAACGCGACAAGCGAGAAGCTCTTCGACCTGCCGCCCATCAAGCCGGCCGACGACACGGTCAAGTACTACGGCGAAGGATTCGACTGGGCTCCAGCGACGATGAACGGGGTGGCAAGCAACAAGTACCATGTCAGCAGCGTCGCCCTCAACTTCGCCCACTACATCCGCAGGGCGAACGCGGAGAAGGGGCAGGACATCCCGATCGGCATCATCCATGCCTCGTCCGGCGGCACGGCCATCCGCGAGTGGATCGCCCCTTCGGTCCTCAGCGCGAATGGATACCAGACGTACGGCTCCACCGGTTCCTCGGACGGCTGGTACTGGAACAACATGATGGCGCCGATCCTCCGCGCGAAGTTCTGCGCCGTTCTCTGGTACCAGGGCTGCACGGACGCCGGGATGAAGGCGGACGACTACAAGAAGCTCATGGACGTCCTCGTGCAGGATCGCCGCGACCGCTGGGGCGAAAACGGAGACCTGCCGTTCTACGCCGTGCAGATCGCGACGCCCGGCTACAGCACTTCCGCGGGGACGGTCGGTCTCGACTCGTATCCGGCTCCGACTGAGAGCGCCGTCGCCCACAACTACGTTCGCATCCGCGAGGCGCAACGGCTCTGGAACATGTCCGACAAGGGCACGCACGGCCTCGTCACCATCGTGGACGGCGTCAAATGCCTGGGCCCGGACGACCTCCATCCGACCGACAAGAACTTCGTCGGGCGCCGTCTCTCGCTCCTCGCGCGCCGGGACCTCTACGGCGAGACTGACCTTCAGGCGGAGGGTCCGGTCTTCACCCGCGCGGTGCGGGAGTCCGACGGATCCGTCCGCGTCTTCTTCAAGTCTGGTACGGCGAAAGGACTCACGGCCGGCCGGATGAAGCCGGCCTCGGCGGTCGAGTTAAGCCGCTGGGTCAAGAAGGGCACGGACCCGATACGCGGGTTTGCGATCTGCGGCAGTGACAATGTCTGGAAGGACGCCGTAGCGACCGTTGAGGGCGAGACGATCGTCCTGCGCGCGGATGGCGTCGCAGCCCCGACGAAGTTCCACTACGGCTACTGGTGCATCACGCGCGAGACCGAGTTCGAGGACGGCCAGCGCCTGAATCTCTATAACGAGAATGGGCTCCCGATGTCGCCAGTCGCGCCTCAGGCGGTCGAGGACGCGTCATCGTCTGCGCAGGTTGCGGATCCCGTTCTGTTGCCTGCGTCCTGCTTCTTCTCTCCCTCTACTAACGTGACCATTTCCTGCGCGACTTCTGGCGCGACGATCCGCTATACGCTCGACGGCACCGAGCCGACCGCGTCGAGCGCGGTCTATTCAGCGCCGATCGCGCTCTCCGCCACGACGACGGTGAAGGCCCGCGCCTTCGCCGCGAACAAGGATCCGAGCGACATCGTCTTCGCGACCTACACGCTCGGCGATCCTCCGGCGGCGGAACCAGATCCGCAGTGGACGAACGGGGCCTACGAGCCCTCAGCGTGGGCACCGCTCGGGGAGAACCTGCTCGCGAACGCGACGGCTTCGCATACCGGCACGCTCCCGATCTACGCGAGCCAGGATATGGGGAAGTTGGTCGATGGCAAAGCTCCTGTGGAGTTCTCGAGCAATGAGGTCGTCGGATTCGGCGACATGGACGCAATCTGGACCTTTAACGCGCCCAAGTCCATCGGAAAGATACGCATCTCCTCCCGTTGGAGCAGTCAAACCTATGCCAAAATTGGCGTCAATGACGTCTATGTTCTCAAAGGCGACGTGTGGGTTGCTCTGGGTGTGCCCAACTCGCACATGACGGGCGGCGCGGGTGCGCTTATGGCGACCTTGGAGGACGAAGTGACGGGTTGTCTTGCCCAGAATGTGTCTGGTCTGAAGATTTCGTTCAACAAGGCGGGGGCTGCCGTCGCGAACTACTACGCCGAGATCGAGGCAATTGCACCAGGCGGCGAAATCCCAGACGATCCACCGCCGGACGATCCGCCGCCGGACGACCCTCCGTCGGGTGAATCCGCGCGCACGTGGACGACAGGAGACTACGATCCGACCGCCTGGACGGGCCTGGAAAACAACATTCTCGCAGGTTTGACGGCCGTTGCGACGGACATGAGCAAGATATCTTTTGCAGCGAGCAAGGACCTTTCGAAGCTGACCGACGGGGCGGTGTCTGCGACTGCGGCTTCCACGGAGATCGTCGGACTGCAGCCTGACGCGGAGCTCGTGTGGAATTTCAGCGAGCCGAAGGTGCTTGAGAAAATACGCTTTTCTTCTCTCTGGACTTCCAAGATCTATGCGGGCATCAGCGTCAAGGACATACTCGTCCAGACCTCCGGATCGTCCGAATGGGTTTCGCTCGGCGTGAGCATCACCAAGTCTGGCAACGACTCTGCCGCGAGTGCGCAGTACGCGACATTAAGCGATCCCGGACTCGGATATCTCGCCCTCGACGTAGTCGCCCTGAAGTTTGTCTCCGGATCCGTCGAGGCGTTTGCGAACTACTATGCCGAAATCGAGGCCGTTGGCAGGACTGGCGGCAATGCCTATCCGCCTGCGATGAGTGGCCTTAAAGTCAAGCCGTGGGGCACGTCCGCCGAGTTCTCCGGCTTGATCGCGTCTGTCGGCACGGGCGCGAGTTCGTGCGACGTCTATCTCGCGTACGGATCGGATGCGAACCACCTCGGTGCGCCGGTCAAGATTTACTCTGGCAACGCCAGCGCCTTTCATTACGAACTCGAGGGACTTTCGCAGAACACGAATTACAGCTATCTGCTCTC
>CAMNLN010000210.1 GCA_946543025.1 uncultured Verrucomicrobiota bacterium | reverse complement strand
GCAGTTGACTGTTAATCAATTGGTCGCTGGTTCGAATCCAGCCGCCCGAGCCATTTAACCCAATCAAGGAGTTCCTCTTGGCAAAGGAAGACGATAGCTCGATCGAAGTGACAGGAACCGTAATCAAGGTTCTGCCGGCGACCATGTATAAAGTCCAGCTGGACAACGGCCACGAGGTCCTGGCGCACATTTCCGGGAAAATGCGCAAGTTCTTCATCAAGATCGCTATCGGGGACAAGGTGACGGTGGAGATTTCGCCGTACGACCTTTCCAAGGGACGCATCACCTATCGGCATAAGGTGTAATGGGTTGGCCCGCCACCTGTTAACTTTGCATGACGTCACCCTCGCTTTCGGGGGTGATGCTGTTTTGGAAGGGGTTTCCCTCAACGTCGAGGCGGGGATGCGCGCCTGCGTGACAGGGCGAAACGGCGAAGGGAAGTCCACGTTGCTGAAAGTCATTGCCGGGCGCTTAGAGCCGGATGCGGGCGAGATCATCCGAGCGCCGGGCCTGAAAACGGCCTTCCTGGAGCAGGAAGTGCCGTCCGACCGCCCCGGTACGGTGGCGGAAATCGCCGGTTCGGGCAAGTATGTTTCCCAGATGGGGCTGGATGCCGCCGCCGCGTTCAATTCCCTTTCGGGCGGGATGCGCCGCCGTGTGCTGCTGGCGCGTGTGCTGGCGGACGAGCCGGATCTGGTTTTGCTGGACGAACCGACGAACCATCTGGACGTGGCGTCGATCGAATGGCTGGAGGCGTTCATTCGCCGTCAGACGGAAATGTCATTTCTGTTTGTGACGCATGACCGCGCGTTTCTCAAGTCGGTGGCCACCTACGTGTACGACCTCGACCGCGGCATGCTTTCCGGCTGGAACTGCGACTACCGCACGTTTCTCCAGCGCAAGGCCGACCTGCAGGCCGACGAGGCCGCGCTTTGGGCGCGAAAGGCCAAGAAACTTGCCCAGGAGGAGGCGTGGATTCGCCAGGGCGTGAAGGCGCGCCGTACGCGCAACCAAGGGCGCGTGGAGGCGTTGCGCAAGCTGCGGCTCGAGTTCGCCAACCGCCGTACGGCCATCGGCACGAGTACGCTGAAGCTCGACACGGCGGCCGCGTCCGGCGACCGCGTGATCAAGATCGAGGACATCTCGTTCGCTTACGCGGGCGACAAGCCGATCATACGCGGCTTTACGGCGGACGTGTTGCGCGGCGAGCGCATCGGCGTGATCGGCGAGAACGGCACCGGCAAGACGACGCTCCTGAAGTTGCTTACAGGCCAGCTCGCGCCGACTTCCGGCACGGTCACGCTCGGCACGCGCGTGAAGATGGCGTTCTTCGACCAGCTCCACGCGCAGCTCGATCCCGAGGCTACCGTGAAGGAGATTGTCGCCAAGGACCGCGATGCGGTGACGGTGGGCGGCGTGACGAAGCACGTGTTCGCCTACCTCGCCGACTTCCTTTTCACGCCGGAGCGCGCGCGCACCCCGGTGAAGGCTCTCTCCGGCGGCGAGAAGGCGCGACTTTTGCTGGCGCGTCTCTTCCTCAAGCCTTCCAACCTGCTCGTGATGGACGAACCGACGAACGATCTTGACGTGGAGACGCTGGAATTGCTGGAGGAGCAGCTGCTGAACTACAAGGGTACGCTGCTCGTCGTCTCGCATGACCGCGAGTTCCTCGACAACGTCGTCACGTCGTCCTATGTGCTCGCGGGCGATGGCGAGGTGCGCGCGTGCGCGGGCGGCTACGCGGAGGCGGCGCGCCTCCTGCGTCGGATCAGGGAGCCTTCGGCCCCTGATGTCCCCAAGACCCTCAAGGGTTCAGCTCCCGTCGTCCAATCTCCCAAGTCGGCGAAGCTCACCTACAACGAGAAGCGCGAACTTGACGCCCTGCCTGCCGCCATCGAGGCGTTGGAGCGGGAGATTGCGGACATCGAGTCAGCCTTGGCCGATCCCACGCTCTACGCTACGGACAACGCGCGCGCGACGGCGCTCACGGCGCGCCTGCCGCAGGCGCGCGAGGAGCTGGATGCCGCCGAGACGCGCTGGCTCGAGCTCTCCGAGCGCGCCTGACGTCGTCCGCGCGGGCCGCGATATGGTATAATGTCCGCCATGCAAAAGACGATTCCGTTCACGGCCGAGAAGCTTGAGGAGATTGCGCGGCGCTGGCCGACGCCGTTCCACATCTACGACGAGGCGGCGATTCGCGCCCACGCGCGCGAACTGAAGGCCGCGTTCGCCTGGAACAAGGGCTTTCACGAATATTTCGCCGTGAAGGCCACGCCCAACCCGTACCTGATGTCGATCCTGAAGGAAGAGGGTTTTGGAAGCGATTGCTCGTCCATGGCGGAACTCGTCCTCGCGGATGCCGTCGGCAACCGGGGCGAGGACATCATGTTCACCTCGAACGACACGCCGGCCGAGGAGTTCGTCAAGGCGCGCGAGCTTGGCGCGATCATCAACCTGGACGACATCACGCATCTTGATTTTTTGGAAAAGGCGTGCGGCGGCCTCCCCGATCTCCTGTGCTGCCGCTGGAATCCAGGGCCGTTGAAGGGCGGGAACGCTATCATCGGCAAGCCGGAGGAGGCGAAGTACGGCTTCACCACGCCGCAGCTTTTCGAGGCGTACGCGCGGATGAAGGCGAAGGGCGTCAAGCGGTTCGGCATCCACACGATGGTCGCCTCGAACGAACTCGATCCGCAATACATCATCGATACGGCCACGCTCCTCTTCGACCTCGCCGTGGAGATCTCCCGCAAGGTTGGCATCGCGTTCGACTTCGTCAACATCGGCGGCGGAATCGGCATCCCGTACCGTCCCGACCAGGAGCCCATGGACATCGTTCGCGTGGGAAAGGGCATCGAGTCGTCCTATCGCGAGCATGTCCTCGCGCAGGGCCATCCCGACCTGAAGCTCTACATGGAGTGCGGGCGCTGCATCACGGGTCCGTACGGCTACCTCGTCTCGCGCGTGCGGCATGTCAAGGACACGTACCGCAAGTACGCGGGCCTCGACGCCTGCATGGCGAACCTGATGCGTCCCGCGCTCTACGGCGCGTACCACCACATCACGGTTCCGACGAAGATGCATGTCCCCGCAACGGAGACGTACGACGTGACGGGTTCGCTCTGCGAGAACAACGACAAGTTTGCCATCGGGCGTTCGCTCCCGCCGCTCGCGCCGGGCGACCTGGTGGTGATCCACGACGCGGGCGCGCACGGCCATGCGATGGGGTTCCAGTACAACGGCAAGCTCCGCAGCGCGGAACTGCTGCTCCGCACCGACGGCTCCGTGAAGGAGATCCGCCGCGCCGAGACGCTTGACGACTACTTTGCCACGCTTGACTGGCCGGGTCTTTCCTCCCGGTAGAAACGCGAAGCGCGCGAGAGAACGTTCGCCTGCGCGAAGCGGTTATGATAAACTATACGGCATGAGACACGCACCGACAGTACTCTTCCTTGGCGACGGCATGGCCGACGAGCCCGTCGCCGAGCTGGGCGGGCGTACGCCGCTTCAGGCGGCCGATACGCCGAACATGGACTGGATCGCCGCGCACGGGCGCAGCGGCACGATGCTGACGCTTCCCGACGGCTTCCCCACGTCGAGCGACGTGGCCAACATGAGCGTTCTCGGCGGCGACCTCGCGACGGAGTTGTGCGGGCGCGGTCCATTGGAGGCGGCGAGCAAGGGCATCGAGATGGGGCCGGACGATGTCGTCTTCCGCATGAACCTCGTGACGGTGAACCCCGACGGCACGCTGAAGGATTTCTCGGGCGGGCACGTGGGCGCCGCCGAGCAGCAGGAGGCGATCGCGCTCCTGAACGCACAGATTGCCGATTCTTGGAAGGGCAATCCCGGCGAATACATCCGTTTCTACGCGGGCGTGAGCTACCGCAACCTGGTGCTGCTGCACGGGGCGGCGTTCAGCGGACGCGAGGTGGCCTACGACAAGCCGGACGACAACGCCGGCAACCCGGTGTCCGAGCATCTGCCACGCGCGAAGTCGCCGGCGGGCGAATACACGGCGGCCGTGTTGCGCGACATCATCGCGAAAGCCGCCGACGTGCTGAAGGGACGTAACGCAAACGGCGTGTGGCCGTGGAGCGGCGGCAAGGCGGGTGCGATCCATTCCGTCTCCGGCAAGTATGGCGTCAAGTGCGCCATCGTGGCGGCGGTGGACGTGATCAACGGCCTCGGACGCACGATGGGGCTGGACGTCATCAAGGTGCCGGGCGCGACGGGTTACGTCGACACGAACTACGAGGGCAAGGCCGACGCCGCCATCCAGGCGATCAAGGACGGCTACGATTTCGTCTACGTCCATATCGAGGCGACGGACGAGGTGAGCCACGAGCAGAACCTGAAGATGAAGCTCAAGACGCTGGAAGACTTCGACAAGCGGCTTATCGGGCGCGTTCGCGCCGCGTTGGGCGACAAGGTCGGCTACTGCGTGCTGCCGGACCATCCCGTGCCGTTGCGCCTCGGCAAGCACACGCGCACGCCCGTGCCTGTGGCGGCGTATCAGCCCGGCGAGACGCCGGACGCGGTGCAGACGTACGACGAGATCGCCGCGCAGGCGGGCGCGCTCGGGCACCTCAAGGGCGGCGACCTGATGGATATCCTTCTGGGCTGAGCGATGGACGGCGAATTCCAGGTGCGCACGGCGCGGCTTGCGGACGCGGAGAGCATCTACGCGCTCATCCGCGAGCATACCACCGAACTCGTGCCGCGCTCGCTCGGCAACGTGGTGGAGAACATCGACAGGTTTCTCGTGGCCGAGGGGCCGGACGGCGTTCTGGCAGGCTGTATCGCCTACCAGGTGTGGCCGGAAATCGGCGACCCGCTGAAGGCGACGGTGGAGCTGCAGAGCGTGGCCGTGCGGGCGGCGTGCCGTCGGCGGGGAATCGGCAGCCTGCTGGTGAAGGGCGCGTTGGCGCGCGTCCGCGCGCTGGCGCCGGCCGACGTGACGGTGCTCACGCTCACGCCGGAGTTCTTCGCGACGCTCGGCTTCCGCGAGATACCGAAGACGCGTATCATGCACAAGCTCTACACGGGCTGCATCAACTGCACGAAGCACACCGACCCGTTTACCTGCCCCGAAAAGGCGATGGCGCTCGAGATCTAGCGTCGCGCCGCTAGCGCGCGGGGCTTGGAAGTCCGGCGTTTTTTTGGTAGGATAGCGGCAAACCAACGAGGAACCGCCATGAAGAGAACCTGCCTCCTGATCGCCGCCTCCCTCGCGCTCGCCGCGCAATCGGGGGTCTACAACGTCAAGCCGGACACGTCCGACGGCCGGGTGAAGACGCCGCTCGCCGTCGGCATGAAGCGGATCGGCACGATCCGCCCGCGCGCGGCGCGCGAGATCCGCGGCTCGAACTGGACGCTCGGCTGCGAGGTGCTCGACCGCGACTTCGCGAACTTCGAGGAGTACAAGGAGAACGTGGAGCCGCTCGGCATCAAGACGATCCGCCTGCAGGGCGGTTGGGCGAAATGCGAGCGGGAGAAGGGGAAGTACGACTTCGCGTGGCTCGACAAGATCGTAGACTACGCCCGCGCGCAGGGGCTGAACGTGCTGCTCGAGACGGACTACGGCAACCCGGTCTACGCGGGGGGCGGCGGCTGGGACCTTGCCGGCGGCTTCCCGACCTCTGACGAGGGCCTGGCCGCATGGGACGCCTGGGTGGACGCGCTCACGCGGCACTTCAAGGGCCGTGTGCGCGACTGGGCGATGTGGAACGAGCCGGACATCGGCAAGCCTGCCAAGACGCCGGAGTCCATCGCCGCGTTCAACGTGCGGACGGCGCGGATCGTGAAGCGCAACATCCCCGACGCGCGGATCGCCGGCCTCTCGCTCGCGCGCAACAAGCCGGAGTACCTCGACGAGTGCCTGCGGCTGATGGGCGAGGACGTGAAGCTGTTCGACTGGATCATCTACCACGGCTACGCGCCCGCCCCCGAGTCGTCGTACGCCAACGTGGAGGCTCAGAAGACGGTGCTCGCGAAGTACAACCCGGCGGCGAAGATGCGCCAGGGCGAGAACGGCTGCCCCAGCGAGATGGCCACGCGCTTCGCCTTGAGCCGCATCCCGTGGAGCGAGTACAGCCAGGCGAAATGGGACATGCGCCGGATGCTGGGCGACCTGGGGCACGACGTGGAGTCGAGCGTCTTCACGATCTGCGACTTCAACCACACGGGGCGCGAGATCAACCTGAAGGGCCTGC
>CAMNLN010000209.1 GCA_946543025.1 uncultured Verrucomicrobiota bacterium | reverse complement strand
GGCTGCTCGAGGGCCTTCGCGAGGAGGTCCCAGTCCTTCACCACCACGGACTTCTCGCCTTTCTGCGTAGTGAAGAGCGTCCCCTTGACGCCGATGATGTCGCCGAGGTTGAGCTGCTTGAAGCCGGAGAAGAGGCGTTCGTCCAGCTCGTCGCGCTTGAAGATGAGCTGGAAGCGGTCGGTGCCGTCGTTGAGCGTGCAGAAGTTCATCTTGCCCATGCGGCGGATCATCAGCAGGCGACCTGCCGCCGTGACCTCCTTGCCTTCCTCGAACTCCGCGCGGATAACCTTCAGGTCCGTGTGCGGGAAGGCGTGTCCGTAGGGGGTGAAGCCAAGCGCCTTGAGGGCGTCCATCGACGCCAGGCGGTTCTCGCGATACTCGTTCGTTTCCTGTGCCATCTTCTTTACCTCTTGCGGGCGGAAAGCATACCAAACCGCCCCCGCGTTTTCAACGGGAAAGTGGCGCGAGCGTGACCTTGACGGAGAGGGGGCCGCGGCCGCGCGCCTCGTAGCGGCGGTAGTGCCCGTTGCGGTTGCCGTAGACGAGGCCGGTGTCGAGCAGCTCGCCGTTCGTCTCGTACCGGCAGGTCCAGCCGTCCAGCGACACGTCGACGGCCTTCTCCGTCGCGCGGATATCGGTCTTGCGTTCGCCGTCGAAGTCGAAGACGGGCAGGGCGAGCGCGAGGTCGCCCTCGCCTGCGAGCGTCACGAGGACCCCGTCGGCGGAGACTTCGCACGCGAGGCGCAGGTACGGTTCGATCTTGCGCACGACGTCAACCTCCATCTTTGCCTTACCGTTGGATGCCGAGGCGGTGAGGTTCGTGTAGCGGCCGCCGTAGGAGTAGACCCACTTGCCGTCTCGGAGCCAGCCCGGCAGGATGGCGAGCGGCGTCGCGTTCGTCACGTCCAGCCCGTAGGACGGCTTCTGCGCGAACGGCACCGAGAGCGCGAGCGGCGGCGGCGCGCCGCGCCGCTGGATGCGTCCGATGCCGCTGCCGTCGTAGTGTCCGTCGGCCGGCGCGTCGAACTGCGCGCCGTAGCCGCCGGCCTTCAGGATGGTCATGTGGAAGGCTGGGGTGGTGACGAACGCCGTGGCCTCGGCGTCGACGGGCTGGTCGGCGTCGGGGATGGACTCGTCCGCGAAGAGGTAGCCCAGGAAGGCCCAGGATCCCATGGTCACCATGTACTTGTCGAAGTAACCGTAGCCCTCGCAGCCGTAGCGGGAGTCGCGCGGGAACCGGTTCTTGACGTGATGCAGGGGTTTGGCGGCGGACCAGTAGGCGAGGCTCTCGACGGCGCGGCGCGCGGCGGCGCGGAAGCGTTGCGCCGTCTTCATGTCGCCCTGCGCCTTGAACCAGCCGGCATACCATTCGCACACGGCGAAGTAGAAGCCTTCGTTGTGCAGGAACTGGTTGCTGCGTCCGCCGAAGGGGATCTCGCCGGTGGCGGACTGCATGAGGAGCGTCGGCTGGGCGGACTTGCGGAACTGTTCCTCCAGGAAGGCGCGCGAGGGGCCGTCGTAGCCGTAGCGGAGCGCGAGCATGAACTGAAGGCGCGTCACGCCGTCGTAGACGAGCGGCTGGTTGGGATCCTTGTACATGCCGTTCGCGTCGAACCACCGAAGCTGTCCGGCGAACTGGCGCTCGACGAACGCCGGATCGCCGCCGAGGCCCGCATGGCAGCGCAACTGCTCGCTCGCGCCCGCGAAGACGGCCCAGTTTTGCGCGATCTTTGCGTCTGGCTTGGGGATGCAGGTGTAGGTGGAATTCGGCACGACCTTGGCGATGTCCGCGCGCCAGGCGTCCGTCGTCTCCTTCGGGAAGAGCTTCGCGCGCTCCACCTCGTAGAGGCAGAGGATGACCTCCTTGACGGTGAAATCGTTTCCTACGCGGCCGCCGTTGCGCGCCTTGGCGGTTGACATCTGCCGACAGCACTCGTCCATCATCGTCTTGAAGAGCGCCTTGTCGTGCGCGGACGTACGCCGACCCGTGGCGAGCAGCACGCCGAGGTTGGAGGTGAGGCGCGGGAAACCGTGTTCCTCGATGCCCTTCGTCTGGATGTCCTTCAGGTAGCGTTCCATGTGTTCGGGCGTATAGGCGCTCACGGCAAGCTCCATCAGGTCGAGATAGCGGGCTTTCGTGACGGCAAGGGAAGGTAGCGCGGTCGCGAGGGCGAGCGCGAGAAGCAATTTCTTGGATGGCGAGTTCATGCCGCTAGTATGCCGTTTATTTTTCGGATTGTAAAGGGCAAGGTTGCGCGCCCAAGGTTGACGCTCCATGCTGGAGTTGCTACAATACGCGCAACCAAAACTTCAAAAGAATATTGTTCAATGAAAAGACTGACGATGATGTTTGCGGCGGCGCTCTTTGGCGCGGTGCAGGCAGGCGACCTGACATGGACGGGCGCGGAGTCGGCCGTGTGGGATTCGCAGTCTGTGAACTGGCAGGACGCCGGCGGGACGGCCTGCGCGTGGGCGGACGGGAGCACGGCCGTGTTCCCCGCTGACGGCACCGTCACGAACATCACCGTGAGCGGCGAGATGAAGCCGTATCGGCTCACGTTCGCCGGAGGGCAGTGGTCCTTCGGCGGCAACAGCACGTTGCGCATCACGAATGGCCGGCTCGGGCAGACGTCGGTCGACTCGACCGTGGGCGTGACGTTCAAGGACGGATTGACGGTGCGCGTGGGCACGAGCGAGGCGGGGACCAGCGTCGACATGAACATCGCCAACGTGACGATCGAGGACGCGTCGTTCCTGTGTCCGTCCAACCGGTTCCACAACAACTGGAACACGTCGTATCCTGCGCAGTCGCAAGGCATTATCAACATCGGCGACGGCGGACTGCTCGAGTGCAATGACCTCGTGCTCACTTCCCAGAAGTCTACGACCAAGGCTTCGCAGGACCTGTTCCGCATCAACGTGACAACCGGCGGCGTGTTGCGCCTTGCCTATCTCTATAACAATTTCCACACCAAGTATTACGGCACCATCTTCGTCGACGGCGGCGACATCCAGAGCCGGACTGACAACAACAAGAGGGCGATCTATGCAGGCACCTATCCTACGCCGGCCTCGATCACGCAACGCATTCTGCTGGGGCCGGGCGGATGGGTCTCGAAGGGGAACAAGTTCACAGGCATGATGCTTGAGGGCGAAGGAGGCGTGACCATCGCCTCCAGCAGCCCGTCCCATACCTACCTGAAGAATGGAGCTACCCACAACGTGCCTGAAAGCTCCTTCGCCGGCGGGTTGCGCGTGCTGAAGAACAGCGAAAACGTCGCCATCCTTGTCAACGGCGACCGCAATCTCGGGGCTGTGCCGGACGTGCCGACGACGAACATCTACGTCGAGGGCAATTGCACGTTGCTGGCCGAGGGGAGCGACGCCGTCCTCCACTCCAACCGCATCATCCGCATCGAGGCGAACAGGAAGCTCCAGCTCGCCGGCAACGGCAACCAGATCACGGTCTGCGGGCCGATCCTCGGCGCGGCGCCCGATACGTCGGCCAACGGCATCGTGACCACCTACAACCCCTACTGGCAAACCCACGTGGCGCTTGAGCCGGCCGTGAACGTGACGAACAAGTTCGGCCGTCTGCTCGTGCAGAAGTACAACCTCACGCACGGCGGCGCGGGCGTGACGGAGGTGGACCAGGTGACGACCGTCGTGGAGGGCCACACAGGTTCGTTCGACGTCTGGGACGGTGCTACGCTCTCCGTCACGAGCGGCGTCCTGCGCGTGGTGAACGCCAAGTGGGTGGCGAACTGCGGGCATGTGGACGTTAGCGGCGGACTGCTCGACATGAGCAAGATACAGAGCGAATACCTCAACGCCTTCCGCGTGCCCGGCACGACCACCGTCAGCCGCGCGGGGCGCATTATCGTCAACAACTATCGTCTCGCGGAGGGCGGCACGAGCCAGATCGCCAGCTCGGAACAGGCTGTGACACGCCTGGTGACGAACGGCGTGCTTCAGCTCAACACCTTCTACATGACCTATTCCGACAAAACATATCTGCTGAACTCGCGTGCGCAGATCGACTGGGACGGCGGCATCGCGGCGACGCGCGGCACGTCCTACCAGAGCAACTTCCTCGGCACCTCTTCCAGCGCGCATCCGGAGCTCATAAAAAGCTGGCATGACAATGTGAAGGTGTACGTGCGCGAGGGTGGCGCGGTCGTGTCCAACGACTGCGAAATCCGCATCCGCCAGCCGCTCCAGCACGGCGTGGCGGAAGGCCTGGACGGCGGCTTCACGAAATGGGGTACGGGGATGATGGCGTTTGTGGGTGACCTTGCCGAGGGACAGGAGTCGTTCAACACGTTCAACGGGCCGATCAACGTGGAGCAAGGTACGCTCACGATGGGCAGCGCGAGCAACTTCCTCCCTACGGTGGCGCTCAACGTGCGGTCCGGCGCCACGTTCAACGGCAACAACATCCCGCAGACCTTAGCTTCGCTCGGCGGCACCGGCCGGGTGTCGAATCCCTCAAAGCTCACGCTCACGGACGCCTTCGCGCCCGGCTATGGCACGAACACGATCGGCACGCTCACGATCGCCGGCGTGCTCGGCGAGGTGAAGGACGGCGCGGAGCTGCAGATCGACCTCGACGCGGAAGGGCATTCGGACTGCCTCTCCTACGCGGCCGCGCTCGACCTTTCGAAACTCCGCCTCGTGATCAACGACCTTGAGAAGCTGAACCAGGACTGCAAGTACGCGATCGCGACCAACCTGACTTCCTGCACGGGCGGTTTCGCGTCGACGAACCTGCCGGAAGGCTGGCAGGTGAAGCAAGCGGCTTCCGGCGGCACGGTGTCGCTGTCGCTCGTCTTCAAGAAGGGCACCGTGATCGTCGTACATTGAGAACGGGAATGGCAAGCCGCAACTGAAACCGATATGGAACAGACCCTCGACAACATCCGCAACTTCTGCATCATCGCGCACGTCGACCACGGAAAGACGACGCTCAGCGACCGCATCCTCGAGCTGACCAAGGCCGTGCCTCTGCGCGAGCTGAAGGAGCAGACGCTCGACGCGATGGACCTGGAGCGCGAACGCGGCATCACCATCAAGAGCCATCCCGTCTCGATGGTCTACCACGCCAACGACGGCAAGGAGTACCTCTTCAATCTCATCGATACGCCCGGTCACGTGGACTTCGCCTACGAGGTAAGCCGCTCCATGGGCGCGTGCGAGGGCGCCGTGCTGGTGGTGGATGCCGCGCAGGGCGTGGAGGCGCAGACCGTCGCCAACACCTACTTCGCGCAGGACGCGCAGTTGGAGATCGTTCCCGTCCTCAACAAGGTGGACCTGCCGGGCGCGGACGTGAAGGGCGTCTCGCAGCAGGTGGAGGACATCCTCGCCATCCCGATGGACGAGCCGCTGCTCGTTTCGGCCAAGACCGGCGTCGGCTGCCCCGACGTGCTGGAGGCCATCGTCAAGCGCATTCCGCCGCCGAAGACGCAGGGCAAGGACGCGCCGCTTCGGGCGCTCGTCTTCGACAGCGTGTTCGACGAGTTCCGCGGCGTGATCACGTATGTCCGCATCGTCGACGGTTCGGTCAAGCCGGGCATGACCGTGAAGTTCATGGGCTCGGGCGTGACGACCACGCTTCACGAGGTGGGCATCTTCTCGCCTACGAAGAAGCCGACGGACAAGCTCGAGGCCGGGCAGGTGGGCTACCTCGTGGGAACCGTGAAGGACCCCGCCGACATTAAGATCGGCGACACGGTGACCACCGCCAAGCTCGGCGCGGAGGAACCGCTGCCCGGCTTCAAGGAGCTGCGCCCAACCGTGTTCTGCGGCATCTACCCGATGAGCACGGACGAGTTCGAGAAGGTGCGCCAGGGGCTCGAGAAGTTGCATCTGAACGACTCCGCGTTCTCCTTCCACCACGAAAGCTCCATCGCGCTCGGCTTCGGCTTCCGCTGCGGGTTTCTGGGGCTCCTCCACATGGAGATCGTGCAGGAGCGCCTGCGCCGCGAGTTCAACCTCGATATCATCTCCACCACCCCGGGCGTCGTGTACAAGCTCAAGATGAAGGACGGCACGGAGAAGGACCTTGACAATCCGATCCAGATGCCGGACGCGACACTTCTTGAATCGATCTCCGAACCGATCCTCAAGGCGCGCATCATCACGCCCAGCGAGTCTATCGGCGACGTCATGCGGATCGTGATGGATCGGCGCGGCCTCGTGGAGGGCACGGAGACCGTGGACGGCCACCGCGTGATGCTCCACTGCATGTTGCCGCTGAACGAGATTCTCATCGACTTCCACGACACGCTCAAGAGCGTCTCGCACGGCTA
>CAMNLN010000208.1 GCA_946543025.1 uncultured Verrucomicrobiota bacterium | reverse complement strand
CGCAATGCTGGCGGAGCTGCTCAAGCGCGAAGTCGGTCGCGTCTTCGTCCCAGAAGGAGCAGACGTAGACCGACCGGTAGCCGTTCTTCACGCGGATTCGCCGTGACACGCCGCGCGGACGCACGGTTTCGTTTCCCCCGGACGAAATCTCCGTGTCGCGCCGCAGGTCGAACGACCGCGAGATTCCGATCCCGAGGAGCTTGAACGAATAGCATCCATTCCCATAGTCCAGCGTCAGCTTCCGCGTACCGAAGATCACGGCGAGTATCCCGCTCCAGATGACGACCGACATGACCAGGAACGGAATGCCGAACAGGCACGGGGCCAGTTCAAGCGGCTTGCCCTTCAAGATGGGCAACACGTAAATTCCCCCAAGGGACATGCCGCTCCAGACACACATGAACGGAATGATTAAAAGCAACGCCGCCGGAAGTTTCCTGTAGACGATCTCGATCCGTCCGCTATCCTCGGCGCGCCACATCCGCACATGCTTCGGCAACGGCCTCCCGTCCAGCGTCTGTTCCATTCGAACCATGCCGCACTCCTATTTCCGAGGTGGCTTGGCGGCGGAAGGCAGCGCAAGCGACGAACCTTTGAGGTCGGTCCAGAGCGTCCCCTCGCCGGCGTGGAGCACACGGATGGAGAGATCCGGCCCCAGCGATTCCACGAACTGCAGGTCAGCGAGCGTGGCGGGCGTCTCGAACACCTCGGCGCGGCGCTTCGCGCCAAGAGCCTTCTCGTTCTCCACGAGGAACTTCGCCTTCGCCTCGGCCTCGCCCGCGATGCGCACGATCTCCGCGCGGATCTTGGCGGTGTCGAGGTTGATCTCGGCCACGCGCAGCTGCGCGTCGGCGACAATGCCCGCCACGTCCTTGCGCATCTCGGCGGCGATGGTGGCGGTGAGCTTCTCCGTCTCCTGCTCGGTCTCGCGCGTGCGCTGCTCCACCATCGCCAGCTCGGTGTTGAGCTTCGCCTGCTTCTTGGCGGTCTCCTGCTGGGTCTTGTTCGTAAGATCCTGCTCCTTGGCGATGCTCGTCTCCTGGATCGGCTGGAGGATGTCCGGCGGAACCTCCACGTGCCGCACGATGGCGTTGCGCACGAGGATGCTCTTCTCGCCGAGGATCTTCACCAGCTCGTCCGTCATCTCCTTCTGGAACTTCTGCCGCCCCTCGCCGTCGATGAACTCGCGCGCCTTGTAGCCCGAGCCCTTCATGCGCGAGACGGAGAGGATCTGCGGCAGGATGATCTTGGAGACGACGGCCGGCAGGTCGCCGTAGAGCATGTAGATGCGCGAGATGTTCTCGGGCATCAGCTCGAACTCAACCGTCATGTCGAGCATGATCGCGAAGCCGTCCGACGACGGAAACTGCACGAACTGGTTCATGCCGAACGCCACGGAGTCGCTCGTCTGCACCGGCGGCTTGGCCGCAGCCGGGACTGGCGCGCCGTAGCCCTGCTGCGCCCTTCCCTGCTGTTGCCTTCCATACGACGGCCTTCCTCCTTGATGTTGCACGCCAGCCGTCTTCACAGGCACCTTTTTCGCGCGCGCCCCCGCCGAACCGAGCGGCGCCTGCGACAAGTTCAACTGCGCCTCCTCCGCGTTGAGGATGCCGAGGTCGGCATTGCGGCTCATGTAGTCCGCCCGCTTCGCGTTCTGCGTCAGAAGCGTGTTCTGCTGCAGCTCCGCGAGACCGTTCGCGCTCGTGGACTGCGCCTTGGTAAGGACCACCGTGCCGCTCTTCCCCACGATCGACACCTGGTTCATGCCCACCTCAACCACGTCTACCTGATACGCGCGCGGGTTCACGTAGTAGAGGCCCGGCTGCAGGATTTTCTCGCGTACGCCCTTCTCTCCCGCTCCAGCGAACTGGCCCTTCGGCGCAGGCTTGCCGGCGAGCGATGTGACGACGCCCGCGTAGCCGATCGGGATGTTGATCGCGCTCATGACATGGATGTCGTATCCCTCGGGGTTGAGCCGGTAGGTGCCCGGTCCCAGTACGCGCCGCCACACGCCTTTCGAGTCCTCGTCCGGTGCCAGTATCTCCCCTGCGGCCAGCTCCTTGCCCGTCTTGGAGGTGACCACGCCCACGCTTCCGGCCGGAATTGTCATGGCCGGCACGATACGCCAGTCGTTGTTCACCGGGTTGAGGAAATGGCGCCCTTCGGCAAGCGGCACGCGCTGTACGCCCTTCTCGCCCGGCTCCGCCAGGATGCGCCCCGGCGGCAACGGACGTCCCGTCTTGGCCGTGACGATCGCCATCTGCCCCGCCGGCACGTACACGCGGCAGCATGTCCAGAGAAAGCCCGCAAACACGACGGCGACGATCGCGCCGACGCCCACGACGATTCCGATTGCCTTGTTCATTTCGCGCCTCCTTTCTGTTGAGCAGACGGTTTCGCCTGTTGAACCGGCGGTTTCGCAAGTCGTGGTTCCGGCGGCGGCGAAGAAGCCTTGATCGGAAGGCCAAATATCTCGCCGGGCGCGTCGGCGGTGACCACGTCGCGGAGCCTCGGCGCGGTCTTCTCGTAGAGCTTCGCGCGCACGTAGTCGCGCTCGCCGCCGTAGGCGGCCACCTCCTGCTTCAGCACGTCGGCCTCGGCCTTCGTGCTGGCCTCCACCACCTTCCGCTCGCCCTCGGCCTCGGTCAGCTTCGCCTCGGCGTCGGCCTTGGCGGCCTTCAGCTCGCGCGCAGCCACCTCCAGCTTCGCCTCGGCGGCGATCACCTGCTCGGCGCTGCGCTGCTCGGCGGCGATCTTCTCCTGGATCGACTTCGTCTCCGCCGCCACGCGCGCGCTGTTCTGCTTGGCAAGCGCGTTCTGGCGCTCCAGCTCGGCCTTCGACTTCGCCTGCACGATCTGCTGCTCGATCTTGAGCCCCTCCTGCACGGCCAGCTCGCGCTGGCGGATGATGGCCGCCACCTCCTGTGGCGCGAAGATGTCGCGGATCAGCACGGAATTGAGCGAGACGCCCCACGGCTTGCAAACATCCTTCAGGTACTTTTCCAGCGAGTCCTGGAACGCCTGACGCGACTCGCCCACGATGAACTCGGTGGCGTTTTTCTTCGAACCCTCGATGCGCGAGAAGCCGCGCGCCGCCGGCAGGACGATCTTCTGCAGGATGTCGTCCATATCGCCCACCTCGTGCGAGAGGAGCGCCACCTTGTCCACGTCCAGGTTGAACTCGAGCGTGCCCTCGGCGTTCACCGTGAAGCCGTCGAGCGTGAGGAACGAGATCGCGTCCGCCCCGCTCAGCTCGAAGCGCTGGCTCTGGATGTTGACGATCGAGACGGCGTAGACGAACGGGTTGAGGCGGTGCGTGCCCTCCTTGAGGATGCGCGGCGAGACGCCTTTCGCGCCATCCTTCACGAGGAAACCAGTGCCGGTGGACGCGTCCTTCGCGCCGCCGGGCACGAGGATGTCGTCTCCCGTCAGCTCCGTCACCACGCCCACGTGGCCCGGCTTGATGGTGATGTCGTCGTAGAGCTTCACCTCGTAAGCGTAGGGGTTGAGACGGTGCTTGCCCGTGCCGAGCACCTCGCGCAGGATGCCGCGTGTCCCTTCGCGGGCGAGCACCTCGCCCTCGGGCAGGTCCTTGCCGAACTTGCGCACGAGGACGCCGAACTTGCCGGCGGGGATATCCACCATCTTTGCGTATTCCCACTCCCACGTCCAGGGGTTGCGGAAGTAGCGGCCTTCCGGCAGCACATCCTCCTGGATGCCCTTGTAGTCGGGCCCGGGCGCAAGGATTGCCTCCGGCGGCAGGTCTTTTCCCGTCTTTTTCAACAGAATGGCGATCTGTCCGTTCGCGGGCTCGATGCGCCAGCCGTACCACACCCACAGCGGCGTCACCAGTACTGCTGCCAGCACGAACGCCGCACCTATCGATTTCTGAAACATGTCACACGCTCCTTGAGGACTTGTCCGATGCGAAAAGTATACCACAAAACGAACTTCCTTACAGTCCGCCGTCGCGACGGCGCTTTTCGACGCATGTCTTCCAGCGGGCGCGGTCGGTCTCGTCCCAGAGGTTTGACTCCTCGTAGTCGCCGCAGAACGGCACGCCCAGGTCGATCCAGCACGCGAAAAGGCGCAGCTCGGCGTCCGTGAGTCCTTTGGCGTGGCCCTTGTCAAGCTTCTCCGAAAGGAGACGGCTCGTGCGCGACCCGCGCGTCAGCGGCGGATGAGGCGTCGGGACGGAACCCGAACTGATCCAGTTGAGCATCGGATGGTCGGGGTTGCCGGCCCAAGAGTTCTTCGCGCGATTCAGGCGCGCGTGCGTAAGGGCCACGTAGCTCCGCGTCCACTGCCGCTTGGATCGCTCGTCGCGCACAGGCGCAGACGTGAGGTCGCAAATGTTCGTGTTCGCGACGGGCGAATGGCACGTCACGCACCGCCGGTCGAGGATCGGCTGTATCTCGCGCAAGAAACTGAACCCTTTCGCCTGCTCGGGCGGCACGCCGTCCGGACGCTTCAACTTCAGCGGCTGTGCGCCGATCGCCCGCGGCGCACGGAAGTCGGGCGTACGGCCCGGCGGCTCGTGGCAGCCGATGCAGCTCGCGTTCTCGCCCGGCTGGAGCGTGGACCAGCTGCGCATGGACTGCACCATCCGCCCCTTCTCGTCGAGGAGCATGAAGTAGATCGGCATCCGCGCGGGCGACTCGAAGAAGACGGAGCCGTCTTCCGCCACCGGCACCTCGCCCAGCACGCGCTTCACGCCCCACGTGCCTTGTCCGAGCGCCGGCGGCGTGCAGGAGAGCCCGCCGCCGCCCGGGCCGCCGTTCGCGTTCCAGCCGATGCCCGCCGGACGGTAGTCGATCGTCACCGCGCGCAACGTCTTCACCGTTCCCCTCGGCACACCCTTCATCGCCGCGCCCTCGTAGACGTCCTGGACGGCGAACGTGCCCGTCGTCAGGCTCTCGTCCGGCCGCACGGAAGGACGGTTCGCCAGCTTGCGCGCGCGCACTGGCACGGGGCGTCCGCACGGCACCTTGCCGCGCTGTGCAACGAGCAACTCGTAGCCGCCGTCCACGTCCGTCCAATACAGCCCGAACGGCGCGCGGTGATCTCGATAAAGCACTCGCCCCTGCTTATTGCGCCGCCAGCCCTCGGGCAGGTAGGAGAGGACGACTTCGCGTTCGCTGACAGGATACGGATAGGCCGCCATGCGCCCGCCCTGCCCGTAGGCGTCGATGCGCACGGCCTTCGCGCGCCGGAGCGGCGCAAGTTGCCATGCGCCTGTCGCCTCCTCGCTTCCCTCCCGCAGGTCGAAGCGCATCAGCTCCCCCGGCTGGAGCGAGTGGTGCCCCGTGGCGATACCGAAGAACAGCGAGGTGCCCGGCACGGCGCGCGCGTGGATAAGCGTGGTAGGGAACCAGGAGTTGCCGCCGTAGACCGCGCGCTGGCCTGTGCCGTCCACATTCATGCCGAAGAGCGGCTGCGGATACATCTGCGAGCGGTCGTTGTATTCCCAGCGCGTGTAGAGGACGCGACCGTCCGCCGTGAGCGCGGGATAGTTGTCATGAACCTGATCGAAGGTGATGCGCCGGATTTTCGAGCCGTCGGCCTCGCAGCGATAGAGGTTGCTCACCTCGGTCCACCAGCAGTCGACGATCTGCATGCAGCGCGTGGAGTTGAAGAGGATGCGTCCGTCTGGGAGGTAGCAACCCTCGTAGTCGGCCACGCCCTTGCCGAAGGTCAGCTGGCGCGCCGTCTTGCTCGCGAGGTCGTATTCCCAGAGATGAAAGTCGTCGCCGCGGTCGCTTGCCTTGAAGGAGTAGAGGAGGCGCGTACCGTCGGGCGAGACGTCCATGTCGCGGAAACACCCTTCCTTCGATTCGAGCAGGACAGTCTCGCGCCAGAAGCCGTCCGGCGCATACTCGGCCAAGCAAAGGCTTGAACCGATCGCCAAATACGTGCGCTCGTTCTGCGCGTCGGAGAGCGCCTCCGTGTAGGCGTAGTGCGAACCGCCCATCACGTAGTGGCGGCAGTAGGCCCAGCGGCGCGCGAAGTCCGCGACGCCCTTCAGCCGCTTCGCGCGGCGCGCCAGACAATCCCTTCGGTAGTCGGCCTCCGCCTTCCCTTTCGGCAGACCACCGTCCTGCCGCAACCATTCCGTCATCAACTCGTCGGAAGGCTGCGCGCCACCAGCTAAGAACGCACATGTCCCGAAAAGCAACAGAAAGTTCAGTCTGTTCAGCATGGTCCTCCTTCGCGCAGCATCTGCACACGCGTTTCCTCGTCCCGGTTGAGGACCTCCACGAAGTACGGGGCGTGGCCGCCACGGCAGAAAAGCCCGTGCACGGCGTCGGGGCCGTCCGAGGCGATCACGTCGCGGATGAGCCGGATCATCGCCTTCGTGATCC
>CAMNLN010000207.1 GCA_946543025.1 uncultured Verrucomicrobiota bacterium | reverse complement strand
GGCCGGACGGAATCAACTCATGGACGAGACTGGAAACAAATGCGTCTTTTCGCCGGACCGCGTCTACCGCTACACGCTGCTGCACAGCTGGCGCGGGCTGCTGGACGCGGAGGACCGGATCGCGTGCTGGATCGCGCTCAACCCCTCGACGGCGGACGAGAACCAGCTCGACCCCACGCTTCGGCGCATTCGCGGCTACTCGATGAAATGGGGCTACAACGGTTTCATGATGCTGAACGCCTTCGCGTTCCGCGCCACGGACCCGTGCGAGATGGAGGCGTCGGCCGATCCCGTAGGACCGGACAACGACAAGTGGCTCCTTTCCGAGACGGCAAAGGCCGACCGCGTGTTCTGCTGCTGGGGTACGCATGCAAAGCTCGGCGGGCGGCAAGAGCATCTGCTGGAACTGCTCAGGGATCGTCCGCTCTACTACCTGCGTCTCACCTCGGGCGGCTTTCCGAGCCATCCGCTCTATCTGCCGGGCGACCTTGAACCTAGGCGCTGGCGGACGCGCGGGTGACGCGCGGTTCCCGCACGAACCTTCATTTTTGGAATAAGGGCTACACAGCGGGGCGGAGATTTGGTATAATTTCAACTTTCGCGTCCCGTGGAAGGATTTGTCGGGGCGTGGGAAGCAAATGACGGAGAAGACCGGAATGTTGGACAATTCAGACGATTTCATGGTGTTTTCGGGAACGGCGAACCTGCCGCTCGCCGAAAAGGTCGCCGCCTACCTTGGGCGGCCGCTGAACAAGATCGACATCAAGCACTTCCCCGACGGCGAGACGTTCTGCCAGGTGCAGGAAGGCGTACGCGGACAGGACGTGTTCGTGATCCAGAGCGGCAGTCCGCGCCCGAACGACGCGTACATGGAGCTGTTCGTGATGATGGACGCGCTGAAGCGCGGGAGCGCGGCGCGGATCACCGCCGTGTTGCCCTATTACGGATATGCGCGCCAGGACCGCAAGGACATGCCGCGCGTGCCGATCACGGCAAAGCTGATCGCGAACCTGCTCACGAAGGCGGGCGCGGACCGCGTGCTGACGATGGACCTGCACGCGAACCAGATCCAGGGCTTCTTCGACATCCCGCTCGACCACCTGCACGCGGAGCCGGTGATCCTGAAGTACATCCGCGACATGCGCTTCGCGAAGCCCATCGTGGTCTCGCCGGACACGGGCGGGGCGAAGACGGCCTACAGCTACAGCCGCAAGCTGGGGACGGGGCTCGCGATCGTGGCCAAGCAGCGCACGGGCGACTCGACGGTGGACGCGTTCAGCGTGGTGGGCGACGTGACGGACTGCGACGTGATCATGATCGACGACATGACCGCGACGGGCGGTACGCTGAGCGCGGCGGCGAAGCTGCTGCGCGACCACGGCGCGCGGAGCGTCCATGCGTTCGTGAGCCACTTCCCGCTGACGGCGAAGGGCATGGAGCGCCTGATGGAGGAGAGCCAGCTGGACGAGCTGGTGGTGACGGACTCGATTCCCCTGCGCGAGGGGTTCGATCCCGCGAAGCTGCCGTTCAAGCTGACGGTGCTGAGCGTGGCGCCGCTGATCGGCGAGGCGATCAAGCGCATCCACAGCAACAACAGCGTGAACGACCTTTTCAACCACGAGTGATTTCGATTTGCCGCCGAGGGTAGCGCGTGTGCGCGAGAGCAGGTGGCGCGAGACAAAGAGAAGACAAATGGAAAAGATAATGATCAAGGCGGAGGCGCGCGCGGAGCATGGCACCGCGGCCGTCCGCCGTCTTCGCCGCACGGGGAAGATCCCCGCGTCGGTGATGAAGATGAACAAGGGCGGCACCCAGCTGATCGCGCTGGACGCCCACGAGTTCATGATGGCGATGCGCGGACGGAGCGGCAAGCAGCTTCTCGTCGCGCTGGACATGAACGGGTCCACCACGCACGCGCTTCTGCGTGAGATGCAGAACGACGTGCTGGCCGGGACTCCCATCCACGTGGATTTCAGCGAGGTGTCGCTGACGCAGAAGGTGCGCGTCACGGTTCCGCTGTACCTCACGGGCGAGGCGACGGGCGTGAAGCTCGGCGGCGGCGTGCTGGAGCAGGTGCTCCGGACGGTCGACGTGGAGTGCCTCCCCGACGACATCGAGGAGAAGTTCAACGTCGACGTCTCGGCGCTCGGCCTGGACCAGACGCTCTTCGTGAAGGACCTGAAGCTCGGCGACAAGTTCACGCTCGTGACGCGCGGCGAGTACGCGGTGGCGACGGTGAAGGCGCCTGAAGGCGCGGACACGCCGGCCGCGGCCGCGGCCGCGGCGGCGGAGAAGTCGCCCGAGGTCATCAAGAAGGGCAAGGAGGACGCCGACGCCAAGAAGGCGGAGGCGAAGAAGTAACCCCGTCGCTTCGGTGTCTCGATGAAGGTAATCGCAGGACTGGGCAATCCGGGCGCGGAATACGCGAACACGCCGCATTCGATCGGCTTCGAGGTCGTCGATGCGCTGGCGCGCTCGCTGGGCGCGTCATGGAAAGCCTCGTCTTCCTTCAGCGGCGAGCTGGCGCAAGGGATGCTGGGGAACGTGAAGGTGCTGCTGGTGAAGCCGCAGACGTTCATGAACCTGAGCGGAAACTGCGTGGCGCCCGTCGTGAAATACCACAACGCCAACGCGGCGGAAGACCTGCTCGTGGTGTCGGACGACATCGACCTCCCCGTGGGGAAGATGCGCATCCGCAAGGGCGGTTCCGCAGGCGGGCACAACGGCCTCAAGAGCGTGATCGAGCGCACGGGCACGTCGGACTTCGTCCGTCTGCGCCTGGGAGTGGGCCGCGACGCGCGCAACCGCGCGAACGTGATCGGGCACGTGCTCGGGAAGTTCGCGGCGGCGGATCGCGCGGCGATGGACGAGGTGGTGGCGAAGGCCGTCGAGGCGATCGAAGCGATCGAACGGGAAAATCTTGAAACAGCGATGAACCGGTACAACGGATGGACCGCTCCGGCGGCCGCCGCGCAGGCCGGGGAAGGAAACAAATGAGAAAGTACGATGGACTTTACATCTTCGCCGGGCAGGCGAAGGACGACGCCTTGGCCGGCATGATCGACAAGGCGCTCGCGGAGGTGACGCGCCTGGGCGGCAACGTGCTCGCCCAGGAAGTGATCGGCAAGCCGAAGGACGCCTACCCGATGCACAAGTGCGACCGGGGCGTGTACGTGCTGGCGCGCTTCGAGCTCGATCCGGCAAAGGTGAGCGAGCTCGTCAACCGCTACCGGCTCGTGGAAGAGGTCTTCCGCGTCCAGATCCTGGCCGTGGACGAGCGTCGCGAGGCCGTGCTGGCCAAGCAGGCCGAGGCGGCCGCGCAGCGCGCGGCGGCGAAGGCCCAGGCCGAGGCGGAGGCCGCTCCAGAGGCGGAATAACGACGAGGTGACAAATGCCCTCTTTCAACAAAGTGATCGTGATGGGGAACCTGACGCGCGACCCTGAGGTCCGCCAGGTGGGCGTGAACGCCGTGAAGGTGTGCCGCTTTGCCCTGGCCCTCAACGAGCGCCGCCGCGACCGCAACGGCAACATGGTGGACATCCCCACGTTCGTCGAGGTCGACGCGTGGGAGAAGCTCGCCGAGCTGTGCGGCCAGTATCTCCGCAAGGGCCGGTCGGTCCTCGTGGAGGGGCGTCTCCAGATGGATTCATGGGAGAAGGACGGGCAGAAGCACCAGAAGCTGAAGATCCGAGCCATGACCGTGAAGTTCATGCCGTTGCCGGCGCCCAACCAGAGCCGGTTGACGGGCGAACCGATCGTTCCGGGCGGCGCGGCGGGAACGCCGTCCGCGATGCCGTCGGGCGAGATGGAAGGTTATGACGAGGAGCAGCCGTTTTAAAAGAAAAATGTTCGCGAAGGAGCGAGTGCCCCAAGCGGAACGCGCGCCGGAACGAACGTCATATCAAGAGAGAGAAAAACCATGGCTTACCAGAAAAAAGAGCATGCCGTGCGCGAGGATCGCGGGGAATTTGTCGCCCATCGCCGTCCGGAGCTGCCGGCCAACGACAAGATCGACCTCAACGACATCGGATTGCTGAAGCACTTCGTCACCGAGTACGGGAAGATCCTCCCGGCGCGGGTGACGGGCGTCACCGCGATGCAGCAGCGCCAGATTAAGAAGGGCGTGCGCCGTGCGCGTAACATGGGCCTGATGGCCTAGGAAAGGAGCAGCAAGATGGTTGAAGTGATGCTGATGGCCGACGTCAAGAAGCTCGGCAAGGCCGGTGCGATCCTCAAGGTCGCTCCGGGATACGCGCGCAACTACCTCTTCACGCAGGGCCTTGCGGCGCCCGTGACGGAGGCTGCGAAGCGTCGGCTCGCGAAACTCGAGGCGGAGCGCGCCAAGGAGCGCGCGGCCCGCAAGGCGGCCGCCGAGGAACTCGCCAAGAAGATGGCGGGACTCAGCGTGAACGTATCCGCCCGCACGGTGGACGGCACGCGTCTCTACGGCAGCGTGAGCGCGACCGACATCATCGGCGCGATTACGGCCGACCGCGGCGTCAAGCTGGAACGCTCGCAGCTCGACCTGCCCGACCAGCTGAAGGAAGTCGGCGAGTACTCGGCGAAGCTCGATCTCGGCGAAGGGGTCTTCGTTCCGTTCAAGGTGAAGATCAGCGACGAGGAGGCGGCCCAGTCCTGATGGTGGCCGCGAGGGGAGGAATGCGCCGTTTTGCGGCGTGTTCCTCCCCTTGAACAAAAAAACTGTATTACCCCCTTGTCAGTACGCAAATAAAAGTGTATGATTTAAAGTGACTTCGACGCAAGAGGTATCTTGTGTGCCGTTTTGCGTGACGTGGACGATGAAAAAGATGAGAGACAGATTGGCCCTCCTGGCCTTTGCGTTGTGCCTGCTCGCCGTCGGTAGCGGGTGCGGGACGCTTTGGAACGCCGTTGTTGGCCCGGACGATTCGGCGAACGTGGACGTTGATCAGCTCGCGACGTATTTCGACGGCGAGCCGAAGGTTCGCCCGGGCGTCGCGTTGGCTATCTCCGTGACCGCGACCGGTTCCTCCGCCATGTCCGCAAAGCAATATTTCGTGGATGCGGAGGGGTGTATCACGATGGAGCTTGTCGGACGGATCAAGTGCGACGGGCTGTCGCTGGTCGGTCTTCAGGAGAAGATTGCGGCCGCGTACAAGGAGTTTCTCCTCGAACCGCACGTGACGGCCACGTTCATTTATCAGGCCGGACAGAACATGGTGTCGCCGTGGGGAACGGTGACGGTGATGGGGGAGGTGGCGCGGCCGGGGCCGGTCGACGTGCCGCCGACGTTGGATCTTCGGGTGACGCGCGCCCTTCAGCTGGCTGGCGGCGTGAACCCGATCGCCGACAAGCGCCGTGTACAGGTGACGCGGTGCGACAAAGACGGCAAGCGGACGAAGACAAAGATCGATTTGCTGGAGATTGGCGAAGAGGGACGTCCTGACAAGGACATGCTCTTGCGCGCCGGCGATGTCGTGTGGGTGCCGATGTCGTGGTATTGATTGTTGTTCAAAAAAGAAACGAGGTGTGAAATGAAGTTCAAATGGCTGAAGCTGATGGCAGCGTGCGTGTTCGCCCTGTCGGCGTTGCCGGTGGCGGCGGCGGAATCGGCGTCCTTGAAGCCGGAGGTGCGCGCGCTGGTCGGCGAGTGCGCCCAAAATCCGCAGAAACTGAAACAGACCATCGGAACGCTCTCCGCGGGCGAGCAGTTGACTTTCCTCCGGGAGGTCAACGCGGCAATCGCGAAGATGCCGGGGGCCAACGAGGTGAAGGGCGCGGCGTTCTACGAAGCGAACCGCGCGGCGGTTACCGGCGCGGGCAAGGACAACCTCAAGGCCGTCCTGGCCGAGGTGTTCGCGACGGTTCCGACCGAATACCTGACCGAGATCAACGAGCGTTTCGCGAAGGAGCTCTTCAGCCGTACGGCCAATCCTGCGCATGTGCCGACGGATGCGGAGTTCGTCCAGCTGGCGACGAATACGATGGCCGTCGTGACCGAACGGTGCCAGAAGGGCGAGGATGCGAGTGTCCGCGAGACGTTTGCGATCTTGATGCTGGTGCGCGCCTCTGGCGGCACACCGGCTGACTTGGCGCAGACGCTCGTTTCGCAGCTTCCGAACGCGCAGGATCGCGAAACGGCTCTGAACGAGTGGATTAAGGCGGCGATGGGTGACGGGCAGGAGCAGTCCTACGATCCGATGCTGGCGACCGCCCAGGCCGCTGACGAAGAGCCGGATCATGCCGTTGTGATGCAACTGACGGGAGGCATGCAGATTACCGATGCGTTGCTGGGCGATTTGGCTGCCGCCACGGATGCTACGCCGTCGACGGCCGGCATTGGCGCCGGCGCGTTTCGCGCGCCTGGCGTTCCGGGCGCGGCGGCGGGCGAGGCTGATATCGGCCTCACGCG
>CAMNLN010000206.1 GCA_946543025.1 uncultured Verrucomicrobiota bacterium | reverse complement strand
CACGGCGGGCCGGGCACGCTGACGTTCACGGCGGACACGACGCCCGACGGCGCGTCGCGGCTCTTCAACGGCGAGGGCGAGATGGTGGTGGCGGGCAACAAGACGCGTCGCCTCACGCGCCTCAACGTGACGGGCGGCACGATGACGCTCGAGAACGCCGGTTCCATCTGGTGCGGCACGTGGGACGTGGCGAACGACGCGCACAAGGCGAACTCGACGTGGACGGTGGGCGGCGCGAACGACGCCGCGCCGGCGAAGATGGTCGTGAAGGCGGGTTCGACCCTCGACGCGTTCGTGCCGTCCGGGAACGCAACGGCATCCTATCTCCACGTGCAGGACACGGGCACGAAGGGCGCGATCCTGGAGGTGCACGGCGGCGCGCTCACCAACTGGATCGGCATCGCCCAGGCGGCCAACACGAAGGGCGCGCTCTACCAGTACGGCGGCAACGTGCGCAACCTCTGCCACGCCGGTTACGACGGCTACGTGGGACGGTATGCGACCAGCTACGGACACGTGGACCTCATGGGCGGCCTCCTCGCCATGCGCGGCTGGTGGCGGTTCGGCGGTGAGCCCGGCGCCGTGGGCATGATGCGGATGTCCGGCGGCACGTTCACGGCGGACAACTGCATGGTGCTGAGCTTTGGCGGCTGGGGCGAGCTCTACATGACGGGGGGTACATACAACGGCGGCACTTATTCGCACCTGGGCGAACAGCAGTACGGCTTGAAGGGGGGCGAGGGGGACACGATCCGCGGCCTCCTTACGCTGGGAGGCGACGGGAATCCTATGTTCACGATCACGTCGTACCTGAATGTGTGCGAACGTACGAACACCTTCTTCGGCGCGGTCAACCTGAACGCGGGCGTCCTCTCCACGCCGATCTTGCAGAAATCGAGCTGGAACAGGAGCCAGCGCGACAACGAAGTGGCGCGGGCGTTCATCAATTTCGGCGGCGGCGCGTGGCAGGCGTACACAGGAAACGCCAACATCTTCGGCTCGGGAGTGCAGAGGGTGAACCGCGTGACGGTGTTTCCGGGTGGTGCGACGCTGGACATCAACGGCAAGTCTTCCTCCAACGGCGCGGTGCCGTTCGAGAAGCCGTTCGGGAAGGGCGTCGCCTCGATCGCATGGCCAAGCGGCACGGCCACGAACGGCTACATCGGCCCGCCGGAGGTGTACATCGCGGGCGGCGGCGGAACGGGCGCGGTGGCGCACTGCACGTTCGACGCGCGCACGGGCACGATCGGCGAGATCGTGGTGGCATCCCCGGGCTGGGGCTATGTGGAGGCACCAACGGCCACGATCAAGAGCGCGGATCGCAAGACGACGATCAACTGCGTCGTGTTGCTCACGGACGGCGACGATCAGCCGGGCGGCGGCCTTACGCTTACGAACTCCTCCGCCACGGCGGGCACCTTCACGCTCTCGGCGGCGAACACGTACACGGGCGCGACCGTGATTGCGGGCGGCACGCTGAAGCTCGGCGCGGCGGACGCCATTCCGTCCGCCAACGAGGTGCGCCTCGCGGGCGGCGCGTTCGACGCGGGTTCGTTCACGCCCTCGTATGCGCGTTTCGGCGGCTACGGCACGCTGAAGGGCAACGTGACTGTGACGGACAAGCTCGTCTTCGACGCGGCGCAGCCGCTCACGCCGGGGCTTGCCATAAGCGATGGCTCGCTGACGCTCGGGTCGGGCGTGACGGTGGAGATCGCGAACACGAACCTCCTCACGCGCGGCGCGGCGTACACGCTCGCGACGCTACCGACGCCGTTCCCGTCCACGCCCGCTTCAAACCTGACGCTTCCGTGGTGCGTGTATCTCACGAACGGCGGCAAGACGCTGAAGATGCACTATCAGGCAGGTACGATGCTGTTGCTGAAATGAGTTGAAGGCTGAAGTCGAGATGAACATCGAGAGAAGAGGATTTCTGTTGGGCGGGGCCATTGCGGCGCTCGCGTTGTGCGGGAAGGGATATGCGGTGGCGGGCAGCTCCGGCGGGCGTCGTCGCACCTGGCATGAGCGCCTGATGGAGAAGGGGCCGCTCTTCATCGCGCATCGCGGCTGCCAGTCGCTCGCGCCGGAGAACACGATTCCGTCGTTCACCTGCGCGGCGCGATTGGGGCTGCAGGCGATCGAGACGGACGTGCGCCTCACGAGGGACGGCGCGCTCGCCTGTTCGCACGACGATTCGCTCAAGCGCATGTTCGGCCTGAAGCGGAAGGTGTCCGAGACGGACTACGCCGAGCTGAAGACGCTCGTGCCCGTGAACGGCAACGGGCTTGACGTGTGGCCGAAGGAACTCCTGCGTATCCCGACGTTCGGCGAATACCTTGACGTCTGCGAGCGGTACGACGCGGTGCCGTTCATCGAGACGAAGGGCGACGTGGCCGTCGTGAAGCCCGTGCTGGAGGAAGTGCGCCGACGCGGCCTGGCGTGTGTGGCGGTTTTGTCCTCTGTGCAGTTCGATCACATCCGCGAGGCGCGGAAGTGCGACAAGGATATCTTCATCCATCATATCTTCAGCAAGCCCGAGCAGTTGGACGAGCTGGCGGAAATGGGAAACGCGGGACTTTCCTACAACTACAAGGATCTCTCGGCCGTGCCGGACGGCCTCGTGGCGGGCGTCCACGCGAAGGGCGTGAAGATGTGCCTGCGCGCGGGCGACACGCCCGACGCCGTCGCGCGGATGGTCGCGCTGGGCCTGGACTACATCCCTACGAACGTGACGGTGCCGATGTGATCGGCGAAGGCGCCTCGTATCGGCCCTTGGCCTTTTCGCGGAGGGTCTGGAAGAGGACGTAGAGCCCGGGGACGAGGACGATGCCGACGAGCGTGGCGGCGCACATGCCCGCGAAGGTGGTGGTGCCGATCGCGCGGCGGCTGCCCGCGCCCGCGCCCGTGGCCCATACGAGCGGCGCCACGCCGAGGACGAACGTAAGCGCCGTCATCAGCACGGCGCGGAAACGTTCGCGCGCGCCCGCGAGCGCGGCCTCGATGATGCCGAGCCCGTCGCGCTCGCGCCGCTCCTTCGAGAACTCGACGATCAGGATGGCGTTCTTCGAGGCAAGGCCGATCAAAAGCACGATCCCGAGCTGCGCGTAGATGGAGAGGTCGAGCCCGGCGATCTTGAGGCCGAGGAGCGCGCCGAGGACGGCCGTCGCCACCGAGAGCATCACGGGGAGCGGGATCGTCCAGCTCTCGTATTGCGCCACGAGGAAGAGATAGCCGAAAAGGACGGCGAGGATCAGGAGCGGAAGGGCGGTGCCGCGCGCGCGCATCTCATGGAACGTGAGGCCGGCCCAGTCGTAGCCGTAGTCGGGCGGAAGCTTCTCGTTGAGGATGCGGACGATCTCCTCGCGGCAGTCGCCGGCGAGGACGCCGGGGGCGGGCGTGCAGAGGATCGTGCAGTAGACGTACTGATTCCGGCGGTAGATCACGCGCGGGCCGAGGCTCTCGCCGAACGTGACGAGCGCGCTCACCGGCACCATCGCGCCCGTCTCGGAACGAACGTAGAGGCCACGCACAGACTCCACGTCGGCACGGCCGGACCAGTCGGCCTGCACGGTGACGCGATTCACCTGTGTGCCGAGGTTCACGTCGTTCACGTAGAGCGAGCCGAGGTAGGTCTGGAGCGTCATGTAGAGGGTCGCGAGCGGCACGCGGAAAAGCTCGCACTTGGCGCGGTCCACGTCCAGGTGTAGGTGGGGCGTGTCCGCGTTGTAGCCGCAGACGGCGCTCTCGATCAGCGGGGACGCCTCGAATTCCTGCGCGAGAGACTTCGCCACGCGGGCGAGGCGGGTGGCGTCGGTGTCGCCGAGCGAGAAGATGGCGGGTTCCACGCCGCCGATCGCGCCGAAGCCCGGAATGGGCGGCGGCGCGAAGGCGCGCGTCACGACCATCGGCAGGGTGGCGTTCGTCTCGTTGATGCGCGCGCGCACGGCGAGGACCTCCAGGTCCTTGCCGGGGCGCTCGTCCCACGGGTCGAGGCGGACGGTCATCATGGCCTGGTTCTCGCCGCGTCCGCCGATGCGGCTTGAGCCGGCGGTCATCAGCACGGACTCCACGCCCTTGATGCCCCTCATGCGCGTGACGGCCTCGCCGCAGGCCTGGGCGGTGAACGTGCGCACGCAGCCCTCGGGCAGGTTGGCGTCCACCATCACCGTCCCTTGGTCTTCGTGCGGGATGAACGCCTGCGGGATGGACTTCGCGGTGGCGATGGCGAGGCAGACGAGCACGAGGAAGATGAGCGCGAGCAGGACCACGTGGCGCGCGAAGAGCCCCGCTGCCCACACGTAGAGGCGACCCGCGCCGCCGAGGAGCGCGTCGAAGAGGCGGAAGAGGATGAACTTCCGCTTGCCTTCCGGCGCGTTCTTGAGAAGAACCGTGCAGAGCGCGGGCGAGAGCGTGAGCGCGCAGACGGAGGAGAACACGACGGCCGTGGAGAGCGTGACGGCGAACTGCTGGTAGATCTTGCCGGTGAGGCCGCCGAGGAAGCCGACGGGCACGAAGATGCCGAGCAGCACGAGCGTGGTGGCGATCACGGCGCCCGTCACGTCCTGCATCGCCTGGATGGACGCCTCCTTCGGGTTGAGGCCCTGGTCCATCAGCGTCTGCACGCGCTCCACCACCACGATGGCGTCGTCCACCACGGTGCCGATCGCGAGGACAAGCCCAAAGAGCGTGAGAATGTTGATGGAATAGCCGAGGGCGGCCATGACGGTAAAGGTGGAAAGAAGCGAGACCGGGATGGTGATGATGGGCACGAGCGTGGCGCGGAAGTCCTGGAGAAATATCCAGCAGACGAGCGCGACGAGGACGAGAGTAAGGAAAAGCGTAAAGACGATCTCCTTCAGGCAGGCGCGCACGTAGTCCGTCGTGTCGTAGGGGATGAGCCATTCGAGGTCGCCGGGGAAGCGCGTCTCGAGGCGTTTCATCTCCTCGCGAATGAGGTTCATCGTGCGGATGGCGTTGCCGCCTGGAAGCTGATTGAGGTCCACGGAGGTGGAGATGTCGTTGTTGAAGGTGTTGAAGAAGTTGTAGCCCTGCTCGCCGTACTCGGCGCGCGCCACGTCCTTGAGGCGCACGAGGCCGCCCTTGGCGTCGCGGCGGACGATGATCTCGCCGAACTCCTCCGGGGTGTGGAGGCGGCCCTTGGCGATGAGCGTGATCTTGCGCGCGTTGTTGTCGGGCGTGGGGGACGCGCCCACGGAGCCGAGCGAGGCCTGCACGTTCTGCGCCTTGATGGCGGCCACCACCTCCTCGGCGTTGATGCCCTGGGCCGCGCAGCGCTTGGGGTCCAGCCATACGCGGATGGCCATCTTGGGACCGTGGATCGAGGCGTCGCCTACGCCCGGTACGCGCAAGATGGCCGGCTGCACCACGCCGTACATGTAGTCCGAGACCTCGATGCGGCTGAGCTTGCCCGTCTTCGAGCGGAGGGTAAGGATGCCGAGCTGGTCCTCGGAGGCGCAGCGGACGCGCAGGCCGGTGGCCTTGATTTCGGCGGGCAGCTTTGTGAGCGCCTGCTGCACGCGGTTCTGTACCTTCATGAGCGCGACGTCGCGGTCGGTGCCCACCTCGAACGTGATGCCGAGCGAGTATGCGCCGTCGTCTGAGCAGGAGGACGCCATGAACAGCATGTCCTCCACGCCGTTCATCTCGTCCTCGAGCGGCGAGGCGACTGTGTTCATCACCTCGTGAGCGTTCGCGCCGGGATAGTTGCAGGCCACGACGATGCGCGGCGGCTGCACTTCCGGGTACTGCGCCACCGGCAGCTTCAGAAGCGCCACGGCACCGGCGAGGGAGAGGACGATCGAGACGACGCCCGCGAAGCGCGGCCGCTCGATGAAGAAGCGGGAGAAGGGGTGCAGGGCGTCGATCGCGGCACGAATGCTCAGTTTCACGGGCGCGCTCTCCTCACTGGAAGTCCGAGGCCGGCACGACGCGTACGCGCATGCCGTCGCCAAGCTTGTGGATGCCCTGGATGACGATCTTCTCGCCCGGCTTGACGCCGGTAAGGAGGCGTACCTTGCCGTCGGCGCGCGCGCCCGGCTTGGCGGCGCGGAAGCGTACCGTGTCCTCGCCCTCCATCACCCACACGCCGGTCGCCTGTGCGGTCTGCATGAGGGCGGAGACGGGAACGACGGGGACGGGAGCGGGGTCCGCCTCGTCGGCGAGGACGGTGACATAGGCGTTCGGCACAAGCAGGCGGTTCTTGTTTGGGAAATGCGCGCGCACGAGAAGGGTGGCCGTTTCGGCGCTCATCTCGTTGTCGGAGAACGCCCACTTTCCGTTGGAGGGATAGATCGTGCCGTCGGCGAGGCGCAGGCGCAGGCGGCGCGTGTCGCCCACGCGCGCACCGCCCCATGCGAGGTAGGCGCGGTCGGTGATCGGGAA